>JAHWKH010000193.1 GCA_019347995.1 Gemmatimonadota bacterium
CCGTGCCGCTGCCGCGGCCCGCCGCGAAGCCCGCACGCGGGCCTGAGCCGCCGCGCGGCACACTAGCCTTCGCCCGTCAGCATGGCCGCCGCCGGACCCATCGCCATCCTCGTCGTGGACGACGACGAGGTCGATCGCATGGCCGTGCGGCGGGCGCTGAAGACCGCCGGGATGAGCATCGAGGTGGAGGAGGCGCGCACGGTGTCCGGCGCCGTGGAGCGGCTGGGCGAAGAGCGCTTCGACGCCGCGATCATCGACTACAACCTGCCCGACGGCGACGGTTCGGGGGTCCTCGACGCCGCGCGCGACGCGCTCGAGCCGGTGCCCTGCATCGTGCTCACCGGGCAGGGTGACGAGGGGCTGGCCGTCGATCTCATGAAGGAGGGCGCCCGGGACTACATCCCCAAGGCGAGCCTCTCGCCGGACCGCCTCGCCCAGAGCCTGCGCACCGTGGTGCAGGTCTCCCGGGCCGAGCGGGAAGCGCGGCGAGCGCGCCGGGGCCAGGAGTTCCTCATCGCCGTGAGCGCGGAGCTGGCGGGATCGCTGGACTACCGGGCCACGGCGGAGCGCGTGGTGCGGCTGGCCATACCGGAGCTCGGCGACCTGTCCGTGCTCCTGGTCGCGGACGAGGAGGGCACGGTGCGCCGGGTGGCGGTGGGACACCGCGATCCCGAGGTGCGGGAATCCCTCCAGGTCGACGACGTCTTCCGGCACGCGGACGAGAGCGACAGCATGCTGTCGCGCGTCCTCACGAACGGCGAGCCGGTGTTCGAGCCCGATGTCGACGCGTCGTTCCTGGAAGCCTACGCCGAGGATCCCACGCACGCGGAATACCTGCGGCGCTTCAGGCCCAGCTCCATCGTGGCCCTCCCGCTGAGGGCGCGGGACCGGACGCTGGGGGCGCTGGTCCTGGCCTTCACGGACGGCCGCAGCCACTCCGCCCACGATTACGCGGTGGCCCAGAACCTGGCGAGCCGGGCCGCCCTGGCGCTGGACAACGCACGGCTCTACCGGGACGTGCAGGAAGAGATGCGGATGGTGGAGAGGCTGCACCGCTTCGGGAACACCGTCACGTCGCACCTGGAGCTCGAGACGGTCCTGCAGGAGGCGACCGACGCCGCGACGGAGCTGGTGGGCGCGGAGCTGGGGGCGTTCTTCTACAACCAGGTCGCCGACGACGGCCACGACGACCTCCTGTACACGGTCTCCGGCGCCCCGAGCGACGCCGTCGAGCGCCTGGGCCTGTCCGGCACCGCTCCGATGGTAACGAGGACGTTCCAGGGCAAGGGCGTGGTGCGCATCGCCGACGTCTGCGAGGATCCCGACTACCGAGCGCCGGACCCGGAGAGCCCGCACGACGGACCCGCGCTGCGCAGCTATCTGTCCGTGCCGGTCGCGCTTCCCGACGGCGAGGTGGTGGGCGGGCTCTTCTTCGGGCACGGGGGCCGGGGGGTGTTCAGCGAACGGGACGAGCGGATCGCCGCGGGCGCGGCGCGCTGGACGGCCGTGGCCGTGCAGAACGCGAGGCTCTACGCCGAGTCGCGCCGCTCCACCCGCGCCCGCGACGAGATGCTCGCCGTCGTCTCCCACGACCTGCGCAACCCCCTCAACGTCATCGCCACCAGCGCCTCGCTCATCCTGGAGATCCCCCTCCCCGAGGAGAAGAAGAAGGCGCAGCTCGAGGTCATCCGCCGCACCACGGAGCGCATGAACCGCCTCATCCAGGACCTCCTGGACGTGACGGGGATCGAGGCGGGAAAGCTCTCCGTGAGCCCCCAGCTCCACGACGTGGACGACATCCTGGAAGAGGCCTGCGAGTCCATGGCGAACGTCGCCAAGGAGGCGGCCGTGGAGCTTCGCTGCTCCAGCCTCGGCGAGACGCATCACGTGAGCGCCGATCGCGAGCGCATCCTCCAGGTGTTCGGCAACCTCATCGCCAACGCGCTCCGCTTCACCCCGGACGGGGGCAGCATCACGGTGGGCGCGCGCCCGGAAGACGACGTCGTCGCCTTCTTCGTGGCGGACACGGGACCCGGGATCCCGGAGGACGATCTCCCTCACCTGTTCGACCGCTTCTGGAAGGGCAGGAACAGCACCGGGACGGGACTGGGGCTTCCCATCGCCAAGGGCATCGTGGAGGTCCACGGCGGCACCCTCTCCGTGGAAACCGAGGAGGGCCGAGGGACCACGTTCACGTTCACCCTGCCCCTCGCCGACGCAGCCGCCGGGAAAGCCACCGCGGGCGACTGACGCCGCGCGCGTCCGCCGACGCGCGGGACGGCACTCGTGTGCGGCGCGGGCCGGGGGCGTATCATGGAGGCGTCGCCGGACACCCGATCCCCCAAGCTCCATGGCCCCGGACACCACCATCCCCGCCGTCGTGTTGTCCGTCATGGGCCTCCTCCTCGTGGCGGCGGCCACCCGTGCCCTCTCCCGCCGGTCCGGCGTCCCCTTCCCCATCGCCCTGGTGCTGGTGGGCATGGGGCTGTCCTGGCTCGGCGCCGTCGACCTGGGATTCCTGCAGCCGATGGCGGACCTGCGCATCCCGCCCGAAGTCGTCTTCTACGTCTTCCTCCCCACGCTGGTCTTCGAGGCGGCGTTCAACCTCGACGTGCGCGACCTGCGCGAGAACATGGGGCCGGTCCTCACGCTGGCTATTCCCGGGCTGGTGCTCTCGTCGCTGGTGACGGGCTGGATCCTCCACGCCGCGGCCCCGCTGGTGGGGCTCGAGCTGGGCTGGGCCATGAGCCTGCTCCTGGGCTCCATCCTCAGCGCGACGGATGCGGTGGGCCTCATCGAGCTCTTCCGTCAGATCGGGGCCCCGAAGCGGCTGACCATGCTCGTCGAGGGCGAGAGCCTCTTCAACGACGCCACCGCCATCGTCCTGTCACGCATCCTCCTCGGCGTGGTCCTGGCCGGCGGCGCCACCGGCGTCTCCTTCGAGACGGTGGCCCTGGCCGTGGCCGAGTTCGCGCTGATCTTCGCGGGCGGGCTGGCCGTGGGATGGGGCGCGGCCGTGCTCGTGGGTCTGCTCCTGGGCAGGGTGGAGGGAAACGCGTTCATCGAGATCTCCCTCACCACCGTGCTCGCCTACCTGGCGTACCTCGTCGCGGAGGAGACGCTGGGCGTGAGCGGCGTCATCGCCGCCCTCGCGGCGGGCCTCCTCATCGGCGGGTGGGGAAAAGCCAAGATCTCGCCCTCGGTGGCGGGCTACCTGGGGCACCACTGGAGCTATCTCGCCGCGGTGGCCAACTCCCTGGTGTTCCTCATGGTGGGCCTGCGCGTCGAGGTGGGGGCGCTGGTGGCGATCCTGCCCATCCTGGGCTGCGCCATCGCCGCCATGCTCCTGTCCCGGGCTCTCTCGATCTTCGTGCTGGTACCCCTGGCCGGGCGCCTCCCGGGCAGCGACCCGGTGAACCCGCGCTACCAGGTCGTCATGTTCTGGGGGGGCATGCGCGGCGGCGTGGCCCTGGCCATCGCCCTGGCCCTGCCCCCCATCCCCGGCAGGGACACGCTCGTGGTGCCGCTGGTGATGGGGGTCGTGCTGTTCACGCTCCTGGTCCAGGGCCTCACCATGGAGCGCGTGGTGAAGTGGCTGGAGCTGCACGTGCCCCCCCTTTCGGACCGGATCGCGCGCATGGAGGGCCTCATCGCCGCGAAGCGCCGGACGCTGGAGCAGATCCCCGAGCTGCAGGCCGGCGGCCTCTTCTCCCCGAGGATCGCCGAATCGGTGCGGCAGCGCTGCTCGGCGAGCCTCGAGGACATGCGCGAGGCCCTGGAGCGGATGCGGGACCGGGAGCTCGACATCCAGGAGGAGCGGCGCCTCCTGCACCTCCGATGCTTCGCCGAGGAGAAGATCCTCTACTACGAGATGTTCTCCCGCGGGCACCTCTCGGAGCGGTCCTTCCGCAACCTCACCCACTCCATCGAGCTCCAGACCGAGGCCATCCGCCACGAAGCCCGGCTGCCCGAGTTCACGCTGCACCCCCCCACCGGGGAGCGGCTGGAGAACGTCCTCCACCGGGTGCTCGACGACGTGCCCGGGCTCCGCGGCCTGGCCGAGGTCCTGCGCGCCGGGCGCACGGCCCGGGACTACGAGGTCGCGTGGGCACGCTCCAGGGGAAGCCTGCACGTCCTCTCGACGCTGGACGAGATCGCGGTCTCCGAGGCGGCGCGTCCCGCCACCATGGACGAGGTGAGGGCCTGCTATCAGTACTGGCACGAGAGCGCCCGGGCCCGCCTCGACCAGACGGCGGAGCAGTTCCCCGAGTTCGTCGCGTCCACCCAGGAGCGGCTGGCCGACCGCCTGGTGCTCCACGCCGAGCGGGCCGCCATCGAGGAGAAGGCACGGGCCGGCATCATCCCCCTCGGCGTCGCCGAGAGCATGCTCGCGGAGATGGCCGAGGAGCTGAGGCGGCTGCGGGCCAGCCAGGTGAGCAAGCTGCGCATCGCACCCGAGGAGCTCCTGCGCAAGGTGCCGTTCTTCGAGGGGCTGCCGCACGAGGAGTTCCAGCAGGTGGCGCAGCGGCTGCGCCGCCGGACCGCGCCCGCGGGCGAGGCCATCGTGCGTCAAGGTGACACGGGCGACTCCCTCTACCTGGTGGCCCGAGGCGTCGTACGGGTCTCCCGCCAGGACGGCGGGCTCAACCGCGACCTCAACACCCTGATGGCGGGCGACTTCTTCGGAGAGATGGCCCTGCTCCACGGGGGCCGGCGGACCGCCACCTGCCGTGCCGTGACCCCCTGCGCCCTCTACGAGCTGCGCCGGGAAGACCTGGAGGAGGTCGGGGAGGCGCATCCCGCCATCACGGAGGCGCTGCGGGCCGCCGACCGCAAGCGGCGCGCGGAGCAGCGCGTTCCCCTCGGCCCGGCGGAGCCCGCCGTGCTGGACTGACGCGAGCGGCGCGAAGCGCACGCAAGCCCCCTGGGAGCCCGGCGGCGGCCGCGCGCCCGGGTTGCGTGACGGCGGGAGGAGGCATCGTCGGCTTCCAACACCATCGACCGCCAGGGTTGCGCCCTTGAAGGGGATTCGTCGCTCACGTCTGCGTCCAGACCGTCGGCTCGCGAGGCAGGCGATCGGGATCGAAGCGCTCCAGGAGCGTCTCCATCGCCGGTCGCTCGCCGGGATCGCCGGCCAGCCCGACGCTGCGCGCACACCACGCGCGCA
>JAHWKH010000194.1 GCA_019347995.1 Gemmatimonadota bacterium
CCCGGGGCGCCGGCGAAGGGTGCCTCGGGCCCCGTGGCCGCCATGTCCTCGGAGGAGGGCTGCTCCACGTCGCCCTCGATGCGGTGCGGAAGGAAGTGGATGACGGCCTGGCCGGTCGTGCGGCAGCCCTGCTTGGGGAGGAGGACGCCGGAAAGGATCCTGGTTGTCGTCATCGGCCCTCCGAGGGCTCCGAGCCCGAACGCAGCGTGGCCCGCACCAGGTCCCGGTTCAGCCGGGCGATGAAGTCCACGCTGATGCCTTTGGGGCACGCCACCTGGCACGCCCCGTGGTTGGTGCAGTTGCCGAAGCCTTCCTCGTCGTGCGTGGCGACCATGTCCAGCACCCGCTGCTCCCGCTCGGGCTGACCCTGGGGCAGGAGCCCGAGGTGCGCCACCTTGGCGGCCGTGAAGAGCATGGCCGACGCGTTGGGACAGGCGGCCACGCAAGCGCCGCAGCCGATGCAGGTGGCCGCGTCGAAGGCACGGTCGGAGTCGGGCTTGGGCACCGGAACGGCGTTGGCGTCGGGAGCGCTCCCCGTCCGGACCGACACGTAGCCGCCGGCCTGGATGATGCGATCGAAGGGCGCGCGGTCGACGACCAGGTCCTTGATGACCGGGAAGGCGCGGGCCCGGAACGGCTCGATCCACAGCTCGTCGCCGTCGCTGTACTCGCGCATGTGGAGCTGGCAGACGGTGGTGAGGTCCCAGGGCCCGTGGGCCTCCCCGTTGATGACCATCCCGCACGAACCGCAGATGCCCTCGCGGCAGTCGTGCTCGAAGGCGATGGGCTCCCCGCCCTCCCGGGTGAGGCGCTCGTTGACCACGTCGAGCATCTCGAGGAAGGACATGTGCGTGTCGATCGCCTTCGGCCGGGTAGGTCTCGAAGCGACCGGCGTCACCGGGGCCGTCCTGCCGCCACACGTGCAGGGTCAGGTCCATGGTCTTCGACTGGCTCATTCTATTTGTAGCTCCGCTGGGAAAGCGGCACGTGCTCGAAGGTCATCTCTTCCCGGTGCCTGCGCGGCTCCGAGTCCAGGCCGGTGAACTCCCACACGGCGGCGTGGGCGAAGTTCACGTCGTCGCGCTTCGCCTCCCCTTCCGCCGTGACGTGCTCGGAGCGGTAGTGGGCGCCGGCCGACTCGTCGCGGGTGAGGGCGTCGCGGCACATGAGCTCGGCGAACTCCAGGAAATCGGCGACGCGCCCCGCCTTCTCCAGAGACTGGTTGAACGTCGCCCCGCTTCCGGGCACCCGCACCTCGCGCCAGAAGCGCTCGCGGATCCCGGGGATCACCCTGAGCGCCTCCTTCAGCCCCTCGGCGTTGCGCTCCATCCCGCACCGGTCCCACACGACGCGTCCGAGCTCGACGTGGAACTCATCCACCGTGCGGGTGCCGTCGACGGCCAGCAGCTTCTCGGTCATGTCCCTCACCCCCCGCTCCACGTCGCCGAAGGCGGCATGGTCGGTGGAGAGCGGCTCGGCGGGGCTGCGGGCCAGGTAGTTGCCGATGGTCAGCGGGATCACGAAGTAGCCGTCGGCGAGCCCCTGCATCAGCGCGCTGGCGCCCAGGCGGTTGGCGCCGTGGTCGCTGAAGTTGGCCTCGCCGATGGCGAACAGCCCCGGCACGGTGGTCATGAGGTCGTAGTCCACCCACAGGCCGCCCATGGTGTAGTGGGGCGCCGGGTAGATGCGCATCGGCGTGCGGTACGGGTCCTCGCCGGTGATCTTGTCGTACATGGCGAACAGGTTGCCGTAGCGCTCGCGGATGGCCCCCTGCCCCAGCCGCTCGAGGGCGTGCTTGAAGTCCAGGTACACGCCGTTGGCCAGGGGGCCCACGCCGTAGCCGGCGTCGACCATCTCCTTGGCCCGGCGCGACGCCAGGTCCCGGGGGACGAGGTTGCCGAAGGCCGGGTACATGCGCTCCAGGTAGTAGTCGCGCTCGGCCTCGGGGATGTCGCCGGGATCGCGGCCGTCCCCCTTCTCCTTCGGCACCCAGATGCGCCCGTCGTTCCTCAGCGACTCGCTCATGAGCGTGAGCTTGCTCTGGAAGTCGCCGCTGGGGGGGATGCAGGTGGGGTGGATCTGGGTGAAGCAGGGGTTGGCGAAGCCCGCGCCCTTCTTGTAGGCGCGGTACGTGGCCGTGACGTTGCACCCCTTCGCGTTGGTGGAGAGGAAGAAGACGTTGGAGTAGCCTCCCGTGGCGAGCACCACCGCGTGGCCGGCCCAACGCTCGATCTCCCCGCTCACCAGGTCGCGGGTGACGATGCCCTTCGCCACGCCGTCCACCACCACCACGTCCAGCATCTCGTGGCGGGTGTGCATTTCGACCTTCCCGGCCCGCACCTGGCGCTCCAGCGCCTGGTAGCACCCCAGCAGGAGCTGCTGGCCGGTCTGGCCCCGGGCGTAGAAGGTGCGCGACACCTGGGCGCCGCCGAAGGAGCGGTTCGCCAGCAGCCCGCCGTACTCGCGGGCGAAGGGCACGCCCTGGGCCACCGCCTGGTCGATGATGTTGAGGCTGATCTGCGCCAAGCGGTGGACGTTGGCCTCGCGGGAGCGGAAGTCGCCACCCTTCACGGTGTCGTAGAACAGGCGGAAGACGCTGTCGCCGTCGTTCTGGTAGTTCTTGGCGGCGTTGATCCCGCCCTGGGCGGCGATGGAGTGGGCGCGGCGCGGCGAGTCGTGGAAGGTGAAGACCTTCACGTTGTAGCCCAGCTCGGCCATGGTGGCCGCCGCCCGCCGCGCCGGTGCCCACCACGATGACGTCGTATTTCCGCTTGTTGGCGGGGTTCACCAGCTTCATCTCGAAGCGGTGCCGATCCCACTTCTCCGCGATGGGCCCGTCGGGGATCCTGGCGTTCAGCTCGAAGCTCACGACACCACCCCCACGAAGATCGCCACCGGGGGGATGGTGAAGCCGGCGAAGATGGCCAGCGCCAGGGCGGCGGCCACCGGCCTGCGGAAGCGATTGTACTTCGGGTGGTTCGCGCCCAGGGTCTGGGTCACGCTCCACAGCCCGTGGTACAGATGGAGGCAGAGCGCCGCCTGGGCCACCAGGTAGACCAGCAGGACCACCGGATTTCCGAAGGCGACGACGAAGTTGTGGTGCACGTCACCGTACACGAAATCGGCGTGGGCATGGCCCGTGGTGAAGTGCAGGATGTGGTAGACGACGAAGAGGAGGATGATGACGCCGCCCCATCGCATGGTGCGCGAGGCGTAGCTGAAGGACAGGTCCTCGTTCTTCCGGTATCCCACCGCCCGGGCCCTGCGGCTCATGCCCCAGGTCTGGAACGCCGCCACGACGTGCACGCCCACGGCCGCCAGGAGGACGACGCGCACGGCCCACAGGACGGAGTAGTTCGGAACCGCCGGATATCCCACCTCCCGGATGAAGCCGGCGTAGGCGTTGAAGCCCTCGGCGCCGCCGAGGACCTTCAGGTTCCCGACCATGTGGAGGAGGAGGAACCCGAACAGGACCAAGCCGCTGACGGCCATGAGGACCTTCTTCCCCACCGACGAGCGGTAGAGGCTCACGACGCGGCGCATGACGTCTCCGCGGGAATGGATCGTGGCTGAAGCGTAGAGGTGTCGGCGCTCAGAGGGCGCCCATGGTCTCGCGGACGGCGTCGGCGCTGCTCTGGAGCGCGGCGCGCTCGTCGTCGGTGAGCTCCACCTCCAGGATCTGCTCCAACCCGTTCTCGCCCAGCTTGCACGGCACGCCCAGGAAGATGCCCTCCTGTCCGTACTCGCCCTCGAGCCACGCCGCGCAGGGAAGGATGCGCTTCTTGTCCAGCACGATGGACTCCACCATCTGCACGGCGGCCGCGGAAGGCGCGTAGTAGGCGCTGCCGGTCTTGAGATGGCCCACGATCTCGGCGCCGCCCTTGCGGGTGCGCTCGACCAGCGCGTCGATGCGCGCCTGGGGGAGAAGCTGCGTGAGGGGGATGCCGCTCACCGTGGTGTAGCTGATGAGGGGCACCATGGTGTCGCCGTGGCCGCCCAGGACCAGCGCCTGGATGTCCTCCACGGACACGTCCAGCTCCAGGGCGATGAACGAGCGGTAGCGCGCGGTGTCCAGGACGCCCGCCATCCCGATGACCCGCTCCCGCGGGAAGCCGGTGGCCTCCTTGGCCACGTAGGCCATCACGTCGAGCGGGTTCGTCACCATGATCACGATCGCGTCGGGGCTGTGCCGGCGGATCTCCCCGGCCACGCGGGCAAGGGTGCCTAGGCCGAACATCGTGCTCACAAGATACGCCCGGGGTGAAGGGCGCCCATCAGGTCATCCCCGGCGCGAAGAACGGGGCGCTGACGTAGCGCTCGCCGGAGTCGGGCAGCACGACCACGATCCGCTGGCCACGGTGCTCGGGACGATGGGCGACCTCCACCGCCGCGTGCAGCGCCGCGCCGCTGGACAGGCCGGCCAGGACCCCCTCCCGACACGCGCACGACCGGGCGGTCTCGATGGCCGCCTCGTCGCTGACCGCGATGACCTCGTCGAGGACCGAGCGGTCGAGGACCGACGGGACGAAGCCGGCGCCGATGCCCTGGATGCGGTGGGGTCCCGGCGGAGCGCCGGAGAGGACCGCCGAGGCGGCGGGCTCGACGGCCACGACGTGAGTGGCCGCGTCGCGGTCCCGGAGCGCGTGACCCACGCCGGTGACGGTCCCCCCCGTACCCACTCCGGCCACCAGCACGTCGACGCGGCCGTCCAGCGCGGCGAGGATCTCGGGCGCGGTGGTGGTGCGGTGGGCCTCGGGGTTGGCCGGGTTGGCGAACTGGTCGGGCAGGAAGGCATCGTCGCGCGTGCCCATCCGGCGGGCGGCCTCCATGGCCTCGCTCATCCCGCCCATCGACTCGATGATCTCCACCTGTGCGCCGTACAGGCGCAGCAGCCCGGTGCGCTCGCGGCTCATGCCCTCCGGGAGGGTGATGACCAGGTCATAGCCCTTGGCCGCGCAGACGAAGGCCAGGGCGATCCCCGTGTTGCCGCTCGTGGCCTCCACGACAGCCTGGCCGGGCCGCAGCCCCTCCGCCACGGCGGCGTCCAGGAGGGCGAGCGCGGTCCGGTCCTTGCACGAGCCGCCTGGGTTGAGGTGTTCTGCCTTGGCCAGCAGGCATGCCTGGGGGACGCCCGCCCATGCGGC
>JAHWKH010000195.1 GCA_019347995.1 Gemmatimonadota bacterium
CGGGCTATGGCATCACCCACGCCACCCTCCAGGTCGAGCCGTCCGACCACCGTGGCTGTGACGAGATGGCGTGGTGACGGCGCCGGAGGTCCGCCCTCGTCGTCAGTGGTGGTGGGTGAGGAGGTCGAGGACCAGGTGGACGTGGACGAGACCCGCCCCGTACTCGTCCACCCACAGCACGGCCGCGCGGTCGGCGTCGAGGACACCGACCGCGGTTTCGAGAAGGCCGAGGAGACGGCGCCGGCCGTCGTGGGCGCCGTGCAGCGCACGGGCCAGACGGAGGCGCTGATCCCGGCGTCCGCGATATTCGTCGAGGCGCAGGACTGAAGACGTGGACATGTGCTCCGATGACTGTACCTTGGGGGGCTCTCTAAAGTAGACCCCGGTCGGCCCCGACCGCAACGGCCACGAATCCCCCCCGCTCCGCCCGTGACGGCAGATCCCGCCGCGCCCTCTGACCGGGCCACCCCCGGCTCGCGGGATTTATCCGTCCCGCCGGCCACCGGCACGCGCGGCGCCGACCTCGGCCTTCTCGCCCTGGCGGTCATCTGGGGCACCAACTTCTCCGTCATCAAGGTGGCCCTGGAAGAGATCGCGCCGCTGGCGTTCAACGCCCTCCGGTTCCCCCTGGCGTCTCTGGCGCTCCTGGTGCTGCTGCGGCTGCGGGGGCCCCTGCGGCTCCCCCAACGGCGCGACCTGCCCCGGGTCGTGGTTCTGGGGCTCGTGGGGAACGTCCTCTATCAGGTCCTATTCATCTACGGCGTGGACGCGACCACCGCCGGGAACGCCAGCCTGCTGCTGGCGACCACGCCCGCGTGGACCATCCTGCTGTCGGTGGGCCTCGGGCACGAGCACCCGGCGCGCCGGGTCTGGGTCGGCATCCTGGCCACCCTGGCCGGCATGGTGCTCGTGGTGGCCGGGGGGGAAGGCGTGCGTCTGGGGGGCGCATCCCTGGTGGGCGACGTGCTCATGGCGGCGGCGGCGATGGGCTGGTCCGTGTACACGGTGGGAGCCCGGGACCTCATCCACCGCTACGGCGCGCTGGCGGTCACCGCGTGGACGCTGTGGGTCGGCACGGTGGGCGTCGTGCTCCTGGGGATCCCCTCGCTGGCGGAGCTGGCGCCGGGGCGGATCTCAGCGATCGCCTGGATGGGAGTGGCCTATTCCGGCGTCCTCTCGATCTCCCTCGCCTACCTGATCTGGTACAACGGCGTGCGGCGCCTGGGCAACGCCCGCACGTCCGTCTACTCCAACCTGGTTCCCGTCGTCGCCCTCGGGGTGGCGTGGATATGGCTGGGAGAGATCCCCACCGGCCTTCAGCTGGCCGGCGCGGCCGTGGTCCTGGGCGGCATCACGCTGGCGCGGCTGCCGGCCCGCCGGCGTCGCTGACGGTCGAGCGGCGCCTCCGGGCACGTGGTGGGGCGGCTCTCGTAGAGCCCCTCAGCCGCCGGCGCCGGGCTCCAGTCGCCCGCGATGCTGCACCTCCGGGAACTCGTAGAGGAGGATTCCCTCCTTCGTGATGTCCGACCGCACGCGGAAGCCGTCGTCCATGGCGACCAGGACCTTCTCCGCCGCCGGCATGGAGAGGTCGAGCTCGGCGGCCACCTCCGTCACCGTGAGGGTGCCGCCCTTCTGCGTGGCCAGACGCAGGACCCTCCGCTGCAGGCCCTGGGTGAGTGCCGCACGCCGCTCCTGCAGGGCCTTCCATCCCCAGTAGAACGTGCCCGATCCCCCCGCGCCCGCCACGCTCCCCACCGCGACCAGGGCGGCCTCGAACTCGACGATGCCCATCATGATCAGGAAGGCGCCGAGGAGGATGGCCACGGTCCCGAGGACCCGTCGCTTGATGCCCGAGGACGGGAGGGCCGACGCGCGCTCCTCCCCCGTCATGGACGGCACGACGCGCGGCGGCTCCCGGTCGGCACCCGCCAGCAGCCGGGAGGCGTTCTCCCAGCCGAAGCCGCAGTTGGGACAGACCAGGTGGCGGCGGCGCATCAGCCAATAGGCCAGCCCTCCGAACCCGTACGTGAAGAGGCTGAGGCACACCAGCAGGGCCACGTGACCGGGACGGCGGAAATACCCCACCCCCTCACCGGCGTAGTGGCAGCGGGGGCAGCGCCGGACGGCCACGGTCCGGCGCAGGGCCGTGGACACCGCCGCCCCGCACGTGGGGCAGCGGTCGTCGTCGGCTGCGAGACGTTCTCCGCACGTGGAGCAGCGCATGGCACCCGTCACCGGACGAGGGTCCTGAGGCTTCCCGGCCGTCCTTCTCTACGGCCGTAGCCCAGGACAGGATTCAAAGCGACCGTCCGTCGCGGCTCACCGCAGACGGACGATTCGTAGATACACGCCGGCCGCCGGGGAGGTCGGCCCGCCGTCGGCGCCTCCCAACGCCAGCGTGACCGTGCCGGCCGAGGGCTCCACGAGCACGTGCGCCGGCGACGCCGGCATGGCATCGAACATCAGGGTGGCGTCCGATCCGCCGAGCTGGAGAACCCCGAGGGGATACGCCTCGGCATGTCCCACGAGATCGCGCCGGGGACGGAGACGGGGGTAGCGGTGCCTGGGATTCGCCAGCAGCGGATCGGTGAGGCCCGGCGCGTCCCCGTCGAACAGGGCCACACCCCAGTCCCCCAGCAGCTCCGGCCACGCGCTTCCCGTGGCCGCCGTCACGTTCCCGGTGCTGGTGCCGGTGGTCCGGGTGAGGGTCCCCAGGAGCGGAACGCCGCCGTACTGCTCCTCCAGGTAGCGCACGAACAGCCACCCCGCGCCCCGCTCCGCCAGCGAGCCGCTCCCGCTGGCGATGATGAGGCTGGTCTCATCCGCCGCCTCGAGGTATCGGCGCGCCCTCACCAGGTTCCCCTTTTCGAAGAGAAGCGCCTCGGACTCGTCGCCCCGTGCCCTCGCCTCCCGGCCCACCAGGTCCTCCGCCATCTGGGCCAGGCCCTCCGAGAGCCAGACCGCCTCCGCACCCGGCGCATCCAGGTGCAGCACACGCTCGTTGAAGTGGATCATGTGCTGGAACTCGTGGGCGAGGATGGCGGGCAGCGAGGAGGCCACGAGGTTCCGCGGGCGCGGATCGCCGAAGAGCCCCTGCGGATCGGGCACCAGCGTGTAGAATACCTCGCCCTCGTTGCTGCCGGTGCGGCCCTTCAGCAGGTCGAGACCGTAGAAGAACCCTCCGATGAAGCCATCGGAGCTCCGGGGCGTGAGCCGATTCACCTGGGGGGTGAGCAGCACCACGACCCGCTCGTTCGCGTCCAGGTCGGGAACGCGTCCGAAGGCGCTCGTCACCACCGGGTGGATGAGATCGTCGAACCTCTCCGCCATGAGCGCGTAGTCGTCGGCGTCCAGGACCTCCGCGGGCGTCTCGACGTCCTCGTAGAGCGCCACGTGCTCCCCCACGTGCCGGGCCACGCCCCGCACCTCCACGAAGTCGCCGCCGGAGAGGACGTTGAAACGCCGCTCCTGGCCCATCGCGGGCACGGCCTGCACCCTCGCCGGCGCCGCCGGGGTGCCGGCCGACCCCACGTGCGCCGATACCGAAGCGATCAGAACCCGCTCCCGCAGGCGCAGCATGCGGTCCCAGGCTCCCTGGGGATCGGGGCGCGCGAGCGATGCGTCCGAGGCCTCCGGCCCCGGGCCATCGATGGGATCGGCCGAGGCGGCGGGGCGCGGGCCGGCAGCGGGAAAGTCGGCGGATCCGGACGGGCCCTCCGCCACCAGCGACCGGATCCCCACGCGGTGGCGCGCGCCCGCCACCGTGCCCGCGGAGCGCACCAGCGCCAGGTACCGTCCTCCGGAGGGAAGGCGCGCGCAGGCCGTCGGCGCGGATCCGTCCAGCTCGAGGGAGGCCCCCACCGCCAGGGGCGCGAGGTCGCCTCCATCCCCGATGTCCACGAGTCGGGGCGGCGAGGCCACCGCCCCGAGCGACACCGTCACCGGCACGGACCGTGGCGGGAGGCAGCGGGGCACCTCCACCTGGAGGGTCGACGGCGTGGCCGCCAGCACCCGGGCCCGCACGCCGCCGAACAGGACGACGTCGTGGGCGGCCACGGGGCTGAAGTTGCCTCCCTCCAGCGTCACCGTGGCGCCCGGCTCCAGGAGACCTCCGGGGACGCGGGACAGGACGGGCGCCTCCACCGCCCAGGCCTCGAACTCCACGGCGCCCGCCTGGCCCTGCACGAGCTCGGCGCGTACGGCGTAGCGCCCCGTACCCGGTCCGAGGACGAGGGTCGTGGACGCCAGCCCGGCCGAGTCGGTGGAGACCACGGCTCTCCCGAGGACGGCCCCTTCTCCCTCGACCACCGACCACGCCACCTCCACGCCCTGGCGGGGGGCGAGATCGCTGGCGCGGCGCACGTGGACGGTCAGGGGCTCGGGGGTCGGCGAGCCGGGGGGGGAGAACTGGAGCTCGGGGCCGGCCGGGGACAGCTCCAGGACATCGGCCCGTGGCGCCGCCGGACCGTCACCGCACGAGGCGGCGGCCACGGCCAGACACAGGAGGAGGGCCCCGGGCCGCGCCCGGCCGCCGGGCGTCGGTGACGGGAGGTCAGCGCCGGGCGACACGGCGGAGCTCGACCAGGTCCAGGATGGGGCTCCCGGTGAGGTCGGACGCTCCCACCCGCACGCGGCCCACGACGGCGATCCTCTCCAGCGGGATGAGCCCCTCCACCTCGCCGAGCCGATCCGGCGGCACGGCCACGTAGACGAACGCGCCGTCCGGGTGGCGCGTCAGGAGGAACGGCTCGCCCTCGTAGAAGTCCGTGCGCACGGTCTCGGCCCGTTCGCTGGACACGAACTGAAGCTCCCACGACACCAGCCTGCCCCGGTGGGCATCGGGGTCGGCCACCACCTCCGGGATACCGCCGACGTCGGAGGCCACCACGGCCGTCGCGCACGCCATCGCCTCCAGGTTGACGATGCCCAACGGCTCGTACAGCGAAGGGAGGGCGAAGAGGTCCGCCTGAGCAAGATGACTCCAGACATCGTCCACCCCTCCCGTGAACACGACTGCATCCTTCAGGCCGAGCGAATCTGCCAGTTGATGAAGCTCAACCTTCAGCGGGCCATCGCCTACGAGAACAAGAGTTGCCGAGGGAATGTCCCGTCTGACGACGTTGAGCGCCCTTATGAGTGAGGCA
>JAHWKH010000196.1 GCA_019347995.1 Gemmatimonadota bacterium
GCTGGCCCGGGAGAACATCGCCGTGGGCCGCATCGACGCCCGCGGGGACGAGGCGCGCATCCTGGACTCGGCGCGCAAGAGCCTGGCCGACGACGTTATCTCGCAGCTCGAAGGGGGCCTGGACCACATGCTGGGCCGCCGCTTCGACGGCGGCGCCAACCTGTCCGGCGGCGAGTGGCAGAAGATCGCGCTGGCGCGGGCGTACATGCGCGAGGCGAGGGTCCTCGTCCTGGACGAGCCCACCGCGGCCCTCGACGCGCGCGCCGAGTACCAGGTGTTCCAGCGCTTCAGCGAGCTCACCGCCGGCCGCATGGCGGTCCTCATCAGCCACCGCTTCTCGACCGTGCGCATGGCCGACCGGATCCTCGTGCTGGACGGCGGGCGCGTCATCGAGGACGGCAGCCACGACGAGCTCGTGGAGGCCGGGGGCGTGTACGCGGAGCTGTTCAACCTGCAGGCCGCGGGGTACCGGGCGGGGGCGGGAAGCGCCGCGCCGGCGGCGCCGTGAGGATCGGGGCCGACAGAAAGGGGGGTTCCTGCCGCGAATAGCGCCCCCAGGTGACCGGTGGACGCCGGCGTGAAGCGCCCATGGAGCGTTTGGTGCCAATAGCGGCCTCAAGTGACCCCCGTGACGCCGATGAGAGGCGCCCGTGGAGGGTTTGGCGCCAACGGCGCTGGTCGACTCACAACGCGGGGACCTTTCCGACGCGGAAGACATAGTGGAAGGCGTACGTGGACGGAGTGCTGCACATCGATGGTATCCATCCGCCACCGGGACACCTACGTTGCTGGACATCCATGTCGTGAGCCCCGCGATCCTCGAGAAAACCGAGGTCCATCCTGGCGCGACCGAACCGGGGCCCTGTCCGTCCAACGGCTGCGGCCCACTGCTCGTCCGGACGCCCAGGTCGACCTTCCAGAGCATGATCCACCGCCTCCTCTCCCGGCTCCTCCTGGTCGTAGTGCCCCTCGCCGCGGTCGCCCCAGCCGCCGCCCAGGAGGTGCGGGGTCGGCTCCTCGCCGACGCCGACGGCTCCCCCCTGGCCGGCGCGTACGTGGTCCTGGTGGACCGCGCCGACTCGGTCGTGGCGCGCACGGTCTCCACCGTGGGCGGTGCGTTCTCGTTCCAGGCGCCGCGGCCGGGGCGCTACACGGTGCGCGCCGACCACATCGGCTTCGGCACCGCCGAGGCTCCCGTGGCGTTCGAGCCGGGGCGGGCCGCCGTGGTGGAGCTGCGGGCGCCCGTGCGCGCCATCGAGCTCGAGGGGCTCGTGGCCGAGGTGGACAGGCTGTGTCAGGTCGATCCGCGCGTCGGCGCGCGGGTCGTCGAGCTGTGGGAGGAGGTGGGCAAGGCGTTCCAGGTGACGGCGCTCCTGGAGGAGCGCGGCACGTACCTCATGGAGGTGGATCGCTGGCGCCGCCGCCTCGATCCGGAGCGGCTGACGCTCGAGGAGGAGGAGGAGCGGCGTCCCCGGAGCGGCTTCCACCGCTCGAGCCCGTTCGCCAGCCTGGCGGCGGAGCGACTGGCGGAGGAGGGCTACATCCACGCCGCGGCCGACGGCGGGTACCTCTACTACGGCCCCGATTCCCGGGTGCTCCTATCCCGCAGCTTCCAGGACACGCACTGCTTCGGCTTCACCGACCAGCCGCCTCGTGACGGGGAGCCGGAGTGGGTGGGCATCCGCTTCCGTCCGCGGAACGCGTCGGCCATGGACATCGAAGGCACGCTCTGGATCGACCAGGCGACGTACGCGCCGCGCCGCCTCGACTTCCGGTTCACTCGCCTCCCCTATCCCCTGGAGACCGACCGGGTGGGCGGCCGCGTCGAGTTCACGCGGATCCCCCAGGGCCCCTGGGTCGTCAGCCGGTGGAGGATCCGGGTCCCGGAGGCGCGGATGCGCACCGTCCGGCTGCCCGGCCAGGCCCTCCCCCAGCGGCGCTACGAGCTCACCGCCGTGATGGAGGACGGCGGCGCCGTGCTGCGGGCGAAACCCTTCGACGGCACCGAGTACATCACCCTGGGCGCGGGGCTGGGCCGCGTGGAAGGGACGGTGCGGGAGACGACGGGGCGGCCCATCGAGGGAGCCGTCGTGCACCTGGAGGGCACGGCGCTGCGGACGCGAACCGACGACGCGGGCCGCTTCGTCCTCGTCGACGTGCCCCAGGGCCGCTACACGGTGGCCTGGACGTCGCCGGCCCTGGACTCGCTGGACCTGCCGGGCGCCGCCCGGGAGGTGGACGTGCGCCCGGGCGAGCCGGCCGCGGTCGACGCGGTGCTGCCGCCCGCGGGGGTGGCCATGGCCGAGCGCTGCACGAGCCCGCTGTTGGAGGACGGCAGCGGGGTGCTGCGGGGACGGGTGACGGCGCCCGGCGGAGGCGTCCCTCCCGGGACCCTCGTGCAGGTGCGCTGGGAGACGGTGGGCCACATCGATGAGAGCCGGGCGGCACGCAGTCCCCGATCGGTCTCGCCGAGCGCTCGTGGCCCCACGAAGGAGAGCGACGCCTGGATCGGCTGGGCCATCACCGTCCACGGGAACGGCGTGACGGCGTCCATCCCGGTGGAGGAGAACGGGGCCTGGATGGCGTGCGGCCTCCCGCACGACGAGGAGATGACTGTGTGGGCGACGGTGGATGAGTCCGGTCGCGCGCGGGGCGCCACCCGCGTGAGGCTGCGGCCCGGCGAGATCAGGACGCTGGCGCTGGCGCTGCCCCCGACGCGCTAGGAGCGGATCGGCCGTTCCTTCCGGAAGCCGCCGCGCGCGCCCGCCCTCAGCCTCCGGCCGGCCGCGACTCCCCCACCGGCCGCTCCCGGAACAGCGGCGCGATGCGGTCCACCTCGTCGCCGGGCGCCCAGATGACCAGCGCGCGCACCGGCTCGTGGGATCGCACGCCGTGGACCACGTCGTCGCCGGGTCGCACCACCCCCACCATCCCCGGCGTGAGCAGGTGGCTCTCGCCGTTCACCACGTGGTCGAGCACGCCCGAGAGCACGTAGAACACCTCCACCGACCCGTGACGATGGGGGCGGGGCAGCGGGCCCGATCCGGAGGCGAACTCGATCTCGGCCACCGCGACCTCGGCGCCGCCCAGGACGGAGGGCTCCACCAGGACCTTGAGGCGCGGCCCGCCCGGTGCCTCGGGCTCGAGCCAGCGAGTCCCGGCGGAGGCGCGCGCGTAGCCTTCGGCGGCCTCCTGGGTGGTGGCGGGCGAGACGGCGAAAGCGAGGCCCGCCGAGGACAGGAGGACCGATGCGAGGGCGTGTCGGAGACGGAGCATGGGTGATCCGGGATCGGAGGGGAAAGGCGCCGGGGGGCGCGGTGACGCCTCCATGTACGGCGGCTCGCTCCTTCGGATACCGGGTGGCGCGCGGCGGCACACGGGAGTAGATCGATACAGTCCAACCACCGACGCGCGCATGGGAACCATCTTCATCAGCTACCGCCGCGCCGACACGCTCGGGGAGGCGGGGCGCCTCTACGATCGTCTGAGCGCCCATTTCGGGCAGGACCGTGTCTTCCGCGACGTGGACACCATCCGGCCGGGAGGCCACTTTCCCCGCGAGATCGAGGGGCGTCTGGCCGGGTGCGACGCCATGGTCGTCCTCATCGGCCCCGACTGGGCGGGAGAGGACGAGGCCGGCCGCCCGCGCCTGCACGACCCTGGCGATTACGTGCGAATGGAGGTGGCCGCCGCGCTGCGCGCGGGGGTCCCGGTCGTCCCGGTGCTCCTCCGCAACGCCGCCATGCCCCCGGCCGCCGACCTGCCGCCGGACGTGGAGGGCCTGGCGCACCGTCAAGCGATGGAGATCGACGGGGCGGACTTCCACGACGACGTGACCGGGCTCATCCGCATCCTGGAGCGGAGCGCAGGCCGGCCCCGGTCCCTGCGGGGCCTCCTCGGACGCCGGGGCGCGCTCGCCGGTGCCGTGGTCGCGGCGGTCGCGGCGACCGCGCTCCTCCTGCCCGGCCGCCACCGGCCCGTGGAGCTGCGCGTGGAGCCCGCGACGCTGACGGTCGACGACGTCCGGGCCCTCATCGTGGAGCGCGGCTTCTACTCGGCGGCCTCCAACCCCCGTGCCGAAGGGATCGCCGGGCCCTACGCGCCGGAGATCGCCGGGAGCGTGGCCCTGGTGGTGGACGAGGGCACCGGCCTCGTGTGGGAGCGGTCCGGCTCGAGGCGGATCGTGCAGGGGGGTCGGGACGGCGCGCTCGCCTGGGTGCGGGCGTTGAACGAAAGGCGGCACGGCGGGGCCGACGACTGGAGGCTGCCGACGCTGGAGGAGGCGCTTTCCCTGATGCGGCCCGAGCCCCACGGCGGCATCCACTTGGATCCCCTCTTCGACGCCGCCGGCGCGCCCTTCGTCTGGACCGCGGACGTCGAGCCCGGCGGGGACGGCTGGGTCGTCTACTACGCCGACGGCTACACCGTCCCCGAGGATCCCGCCGTGAACGCGTTCGTGCGGGCCGTCCGGTCGCGCCCGGGCGGTTGATCTCCGCGGCCCGGGGGCGGTCCCGGGCCCCTCCGTCCCTTTCCCCCATCCCCGCGCCCTCCCGCCGCGGCGATCCTGGCTCATGCTCGCCCACGTCGCCTCCGCCGCCGTCATGGGCGTGGAGAGCTACCTCGTGCGTGTCGAGGTGGCGCTCACGTCCGGCCTTCCGTCCTTCACCGTGGTGGGTCTGCCGCAGGGGGCGGTGCGGGAGGGCAGGGAGCGCGTCAGCGCCGCGCTGCAGAGCGCCGGCGTGCCGCTGCCGCTGCGGCGGATCACGGTCAACCTTGCTCCGGCGGACGTGCGCAAGGAAGGCAGCGCCCTGGACCTGCCCATCGCGCTGGGGCTCCTGGCGTGCGCGGGCGCGGTGGCGCCGGAAAGGTTGGAGGGCTGGGCCTTCGTGGGCGAGCTGGGGCTCGACGGTGGCCTCGGTCCGGTCCGGGGCGCGCTGTCCATGGCCGCGGCCTGCCGCGCCGAGGGTCTCGGGGGCCTGGTCCCCCCCCGGGACAACGCCCCCGAGGCGGCGGTGGTGGAGGGCCTGGAGGTGGTGGGGGCCGCCGACCTCCAGGAGCTGCTGGCGCACCTGGACGGAGGGCCCTGCCTCCCCCGGGTACGGACCGACCCGGCGCGACTCCTCCAGACGCGGCC
>JAHWKH010000197.1 GCA_019347995.1 Gemmatimonadota bacterium
GCCCTCATCAACTACATCACGCTCGCCGGTTACCCGGATGAGCCGGAGACGCTCGCAAAGTGGTGGCCGGCGGACCTGCACCTGGTGGGGAAGGACATCTACGTCCGTTTCCACTGCACGCTCTGGCCGGCCATGCTGATGGCGGCGGGGCTGGCGCTGCCGAAGACGGTGTTCGGGCACGGCTTCTGGATGAGCGAAGGCGTGAGGATGTCGAAGACGCTCCGCAACGTCATCGAGCCGCTCATGGGTGGGTGCGTCCTGCACGAGAGCTACGACGGCCAGCGAGGCTACCACGGCGAGAGCTTCAACGTCTACGACGCCGGCCGGGGTGTCTGGCACCAGACCTGGGTGGACAACGCGGGGACCCTCCTGCGCCTGGACGGCGGCTTCACCGGGGAGCGCATGGTGCTCGAGGGGGAGACCATCGCGCCCGACGGCACGACCACCCTCAACCGCATCACGTGGTCCCGGGTGGACGGCGATCCCGACCGGGTGCGGCAGCTCTGGGAGGGATCGGACGACGGGGGCAGGACGTGGTCGGTGGTCTTCGACGGACTCTACACCCGCGTCGACCCGGGACGCTGAGGGGCGCGCCGGCGGCTCGGATCGTGCCAGGCAGTGTCCCCGTGGAGCCGGCCGGGCGCGAGCGAGGCGCCGCCCGTCCTCCTATGTTCGCCTCTTCGATCCTTGGATCCGATGACGCCAGTGGACGCGCGCATGCCCACGACCGACCTGCCCGTGGACGCACTCGCCCGCCGCCTCGGCGGCGAGCGCCTGGAGCGGAACGTTCCGCTGGGACCCATGACCACCTTCCGCGTCGGCGGTCCGGCCGCCCTGCTCTACCGGGCCCGCACGCCCGACGCGCTGGCCGAAGCGGTCCTGACCGCCCGGGAGGAGGGGATTCCCCATTTCCTGCTGGGCAGGGGCGCCAACATCCTGGTGGGGGACAAGGGCTTCCGCGGGCTCGTGATCCGCTGCGAGGTCGGCGGCATCGAGCGCGTGGGAGACACGGTGGTGAGGGCGGGAGCCGGCGTGGACACCTTTCCCCGACCTCATCGACGCCTGCTCGAAGCAGGGGCTGGGCGGGCTCCATCATTTCGTGGGCATTCCCAGCACGGTGGGCGGCGCGATCTGGCAGAACCTCCACTTCCTCTCGCCGGCCCCCGACCGGGAACGGACCTGTTTCGTCGAGGAGGTGCTGGCATCCGCCGAGATCCTCACGGAGGAGGGCGAGCGGAAGAGGGTGGGCGTGGAGTATTTCGAGTTCGGCTACGACGACTCCATCCTCCACCACCGCCAGGACGTGGTCCTCACCGCCGACTTCCGTCTGACGCCCTCCCCGGAGCAGGAGCTCCGGCGCGTGATACGGGAGAACCTCCAGTGGCGCGACGACCGCCATCCCGACCTGTGGCTGTACCCCTGCGCCGGGTCCATCTTCCAGAAGATCGAGGGCGTGGGGGCCGGCCGCCTCGTCGACCAGTGCGGGCTCAAGGGGCACGTCCACGAGAGCGGCCGGGCCATGATCTTCCAGCGCCACGCCAACATCATCGTCAACCTCGGGGGCGCGCGGGCATCGGACGTCCGCGGCCTCATCGAGCTGGCCCAGGAGACCGTGAGCCGCGAGCTGGGCTACGAGCTCGAGCCCGAGATCGGCTTCATCGGCGAGTTCTGAAGGTCAGCCGGCCCCGGTCACCAGCTCCGCCACGCGCCGCAGCGCCTCCTCATCGACCCGGTGACCTCCGGGGTGCTCGAGGACGGCGGCCTCCACGCCCCAGGACCGCAGGCGGGCCTCGTCCGCCGCCTCCTCGGCGGGGCGGCGCGTGCCGTCGGCGCTCCCCCGCACGACGACCAGGTCCAGCGCAGGGAAGCGCTCCCGGGCGCGGCCCTCGTCCAGGTCCGGGGGGAGGCTGTCGCCCCAGGCCACCAGGGCGTCGGCGGGCCACGCGCCCAGCGCCGACCAGCGCGCCGCCGTTGCCACGCCCTGGGAGAAGCCCAGCACCACGAGCCGCACCGCCTTCCGGTCCACCCTCTCGAAGAGCCGCCCGGCGAGCCGATCGAGGTAGGCCACGTAGTCGGCGATCTCGGCCTCCCGGTCCTCCTTCGTCATCCACGTGGCCCCGACCCTCGAGGCGGGCCCGTGGCGCCCCACGCTGTCCTCCACGTAGAAGCGCGACAGGGCCTCGGGGGCGACGATCCAGCGGGTCCCGTCGTCCAGGACACCGAAGCGACGGAGGAATCGGGCCGCGAGCTGCCGGTAGCCGTGCAGCGCCACCCACACCTCCCGGGTGGACGCGCCGGGCTCGCCCAGCGTGCTGTAGCGGGCAGAGCGCTGGACCTGGATGCGATGCTCCCTCACAGGATCCACTGCACGGCGGTCCAGCACAAGACGCCCAGGTGCGCCACCAGGAAGGCCATCAGCGCGATGCGGGGTCCGCGGCGCTCCACCATGGTCAGGTTGCGGAGCGTGAGCGCCAGGGGGACGGCGGCCAGCCATCCCAACCAGGGGCCCACGTGGGCCGCCACGGCGGGCACCGGATCCCACAGTCGGGACGGCCCCTCCAGGATGCCCAGGGCGCGGAGGGTCCAGCCGACGACGAGGGGGAAGAGGACCATCGCCACCGGGGCCACCAGCACGGCGTTCAGGAAGAAGAGCCAGCCGGCAGGGGTCTCGACCCAGGGTGTCCCCGGGTCGGTGTCGGGAGGACGGGGCGGCAGGGGATCCACGGGGCGGTGGGGACCGCTCAACGGCCGTCTCGTACGAAGGCGCCGAGGGTGAACGGGTTGTCGGCATCCGCGAGCGGCGGGAGCTCCAGGTCCTTCCTGGACAGCAGCGGCTCCGCGAGCGGCCAGGCCACCCCCACGTCGGGATCGTCCCAGCGCACCCCCCGCTCCAGATCGGGGGCGTATTCCGCGGTGACCTTGTAGAGCAGGTCGGCCTGCTCGCTCAGCACCGCGTAGCCGTGGGCGAAGCCGGGAGGCACCCACAGCGCCCGTCCGTCGTCTCCCGACAGCCCGACTCCGGCCCAGCGCCCGTACGTGGGCGAGTCCCGCCGCAGGTCCACGGCGACGTCGAACACCTCTCCGCGCACCACCCGCACGAGCTTGCCCTGGGCCCTGGGCGGCAGCTGGTAGTGCAGGCCGCGCAGGACCCCCCGGGACGAACGGGCGTGATTGTCCTGCACGAACGCCTCGGTGATGCCCGCCTCCGCGAAGGCCGAGCGCCGGTAGGTCTCGGCGAAGAAGCCGCGGTCGTCGCCGTGGCGGGTCTCCTCCACCAGGACGAGGCCCGGCAGGTCCAGCTCCTGGAATCGAAAGGGCATGGGGGAGAAGCTAGCAAAAACACGCCTGCACCGCAGAGGCCCGGGAGGGGGCTCATCCTTCTTCCAGCACCAGCCTCCTCAGCTCCCGCCCCAGGCGCTGCCGGATGCGCGCCAGCAGGGCCGCCGCGACCACGCCCAGCCCCGCCACCAGGCCCCACCACAGCCCCACCGGGCCCGCCCCCATGCGGAAGCCCAGCAGCAGGCTCACCGGCATGCCCAGCAGCCAGAAGCCAAGGACGTTGATGACCATCGGGGCGCGCGTGTCGCCCACGCCTCGCAGGACCGCCGACGCCACCACCTGGAGGCCGTCGAAGACCTGGAAGACCCCGGCGATGGGAATGAGCGTCACCGCCAGCCCCACCACGGCCGGATCCGTGGAGTACACCCGGGCCAGGAGCCCGGGACCGGTCAGGAAGGCCAGGGCAGTGAGCGCCATGAAGCCGCCCCCCACCGCCAGCCCCGCGCCGGCGCGGCGCCTCGCCTCCGGTGGATCCTCGGCGCCCACCGCCTGCCCCACCAGGACCGCCGTGGCCTGCGAGACGCCCAGGGGAACCATGAAGGTGAGGGACGCCAGGTTGATGGCGATCTGGTGTCCCGCCATGGCCACCGTGCCCAGCCACCCCATGAGGACGGCGATGGCGGCGAAGGCCCCGTACTCCAGGGCGAACTGCACGCCCACCGGCAGCCCGAGGCGGAGCATCCGCTCCAGCGGCGCCCGGCGCAGGACCTCGGGCCTCAGCGAGCGGACGTGCTCGCCCAGGACCGGCCACGCCGCCACCAGCAGCGCGATGGCCATGAGCCAGCGCGACAGGGTCGAGGCCCAGCCCGAGCCCACGGCGCCCATGGGGGGCATCCCCAGGTTTCCATAGATGAGGGCCCAGTTGAGGCCGGCGTTGGCCAGGTTGGCCGCCACCACCGTGACGACGATCGGTCGCACGTGGCCCATCGCCTGGAGCGTCTGGCGGAAGACGACGAACACGAGGAACGGCACCACGCCCGGGATCGAGACCCGGACGTATCCCGCCGCCACCGGCACCACCTCCGCCGGCTGGCGCAGCACGGTGAACAGCCAGCGCGCCGGAAGCAGCGCCAGGATGGTGAGGGACGAGAGGATCAGCGCCAGCACCAGCCCCCGCTGGATGTTGCGCGTCACCGCGACCCGGTCCCCGGCGCCCACCGCCTGGCTCACCAACGGATCCAGGGCGAAGAGCACCCCCAGGGAGAACAGGGTCCCGGCGAAGAAGTGCAGGTTCCCCAGCGCCACGGCCGCGAGATCCCTGGGGCTCACGTGGCCCACCATCACGGTGTCCACGACGCCCATGAGCATCATGCCGACCTGCACTACGACCACGGGCAGCGCCAGGCGCAGCAGGATGCGCACGTCCTCGGCCCCGGGGCGGAAGGCGCTGGCACCGGGGGAGGTGCGTGACGATCCCTGGGGCATGCGCGTCTCTCCGGGTGGCTGCCACGACGGCGGGCGGCTCCCGCGACGCGAGCGAGGCCTGCCACCCCGCTCCCTCCGGCGCGTTCCAGGGTCGCCGTCCCCCGCGACGATTTATCCACATTTGTCGAAGAGCCCGGAAACCCTTGTGGGACAACGCCTTTCGAGCTCACGACCTGGTGGAACGGGGGTTGCACTGTAAGAGGCCGCGAGGGGGCACCCGATGCGCCCCTGTCCCAGGACCGAAATCGGAGCCGATATCCTCTATGTCGAAGACCCCCTTCCGCCAGATCGTCGCCGGCCTGGCCGTGGCCCTCGCGGCCGCCGCGACGGCGTGCGCGGAAGCCCCGGAGCCGGA
>JAHWKH010000198.1 GCA_019347995.1 Gemmatimonadota bacterium
GGAGACCGAGATGCGGGTGATGACGCTCCTGCGACGGGGGGACCGCTGGGGGGTCAGCCGCGCGCCCGAGATCGAGGTCCTCCTGACGGCGCTGCGCGGGCTGCCCCTCGACGGGCGCCCGCGGGGCCGGCGCCGCTGAGGTCAGCTCTTCTTCCCCTTCTCCCAGGGTCCCCTCGTGTCGCGCGCCTCCACGGCCTGGTCGAGCAGTCCCTGGAGGTCCGCGCCGGTGAGGTCCGACAGGTCGGAGCCGAACACCGCGGGCGCCTTTTGCACGCGCTCACCCGAACGGAAGAGGATTCCCTCGCGGAGACGGCGAACCTCGGGGGTGTCCAGCTCAACCGACGGGTTCCACTCCACCGTCCATTCGGTGCCGTCGCGGTCGGTCCAGAGGCGGCTGTGGCTGCGGGTCATGGATCGGCTCCTGGCATCGGGGCGGGGACGGCTCGCTCGGTCGAGCCGGGCTGCACGTTCCGATCCAGCGGAGCACGATCCCGGACGGCGGGTAGTGCCGGAACGGGGCAGCTCCACGCCGCCCCGCCCCGGCCCGATGCACGAGACAGGAGACCCTCCCATCGACCCCATCCCGGACCTCTCCGTGATCCCCGCCTGGGGCTTGGCGGCCCTCACGGTCGCCGCGGCGGCGGTGGCGGCCCTCCTCCTCCACAGGCTCGGCTCCATCCTGCTGCGCCGCGCCACGCCCTCCACCTATGCGGCCGCGGAAGGCACCATCGTCCGGCAGGCCCGGCCACCCGCGCGCCTGGCGTTCGTCCTCGTGGCCGAATACGTGGTGACGCCGCTCCTGCCCCTGACGCCGGAGGGCGTCGAGATCGTGCGGCACGCGCTCGCCATCGGCATCATCGTGGCGGTGGCGTGGGCGTTCGTCGCCCTCACCGAGGTCTTCCAGGTCCTGGTGAAGGTGCGCTTCGACACGGGGGTGCCCGACAACCTGCGCGCCCGGCGCGTGCAGACGAAGGTCCAGCTCCTGCGCCGAATGGTCATCATGATGGTGGTCATCGTGGCGTTCGGGCTGGTGCTGATGACCTTCGAGTCGGTGAGGCGCGTCGGCATCAGCCTGTTCGCGTCGGCCGGCGTGGTGGGTCTGATCATCGGCATCGCGGCGCAGCCCACCCTGGCCAACCTCGTGGCCGGGCTGCAGGTGGCGCTGACCGAGCCCATCCGCCTCGACGACGTGGTGATCGTGGAAGGCGAGTGGGGGCGCGTGGAGGAGATCGGGATGACGTACGTGGTCATCCGCATCTGGGACATGCGCCGCCTGGTGGTGCCGCTGCGCCACTTCATCGATCAGCCGTTCCAGAACTGGACCCGCTCCTCGGTCGAGCTCCTGGGAACGGTCTTCCTCCACGTGGACTACCGCACGCCCATCGATCGCGTGCGGGAGGAGCTCCACCGCATCCTGCAGGGGAGCGACCTGTGGGACGGAAAGGTCTGGAACCTCCAGGTCACCGACGCCACCGAGCGCACCGTGCAGATCCGCGCCCTGATGAGCGCGCGCGACGCCGGGAACGGATGGGAGCTGCGGGTGCTCGTGCGCGAGCGGCTGCTGGACTTCCTGCAGCGGGAGATGCCCGAGTGTCTCCCGCGCGTGCGGGCCGAGGTGGAGGAGGGCAGGGCCTAGCCGGGGAACGGCGGGACCTGGCCGCGTCCGTCGGCCTCCGCCAGTTTCGGCCATACCATGCTCCTCTCCCTCCTCCTGCAGATCGAGCCCCCCGGCGGCCTGGGCGGCGCCCTGTCGGGCAGCCCGCTCCTGGCGCTCGCCACCATGTTCGGGGCGGGCGTGCTCACGAGCCTCACGCCGTGCATCTATCCCATGATCCCCATCACCGCCGCCGTGATCGGCGGGACGGCGAGGGAGGATCAGAGCCGGGCGCGCACGGTGGGCCTCACCCTCACGTACGTGGTGGGCCTGGCGATGCTCTACGCGATCCTGGGCGCGGTGGCGGGCCTCACCGGCTCGCTGTTCGGAACCGTCAGCGCCAGCCCGTGGGCGCGCCTCCTCATCGGCAACCTGCTCGTGCTGTTCGCGCTGGTGATGCTGGACGTGCTGCCCATGCCGGTCCCCAAACGCCTCATGGCCTGGGCGGGGCAGCAGGGAGGAGGCTCCTACGGCGCCGTGTTCCTGCTGGGCGCCAGCTCGGGCGTGGTGGCGGCGCCCTGCGGGGCTCCGGCCTTCGCCGTCGTGCTCACCTGGGTGGCGGCCACGGGAGCCGGGCTCATGGGTTTCGTGTACCTGTTCGTGTTCTCCCTGGGCATGACCGCACTGCTGGTGGTGGTCGGCCTCTCCTCGGGCGCCCTCACCGCGCTGCCGCGCTCGGGACGGTGGATGGTCTGGGTGAAGCGCGGCGCCGCGGTGATCATGCTGGCGATGGCGGAGTACTACTTCGTGCAGGCGGGCTACAATCTGTGAGGAGCTCATGAGGCGATGGACAGGAGTGGCGCTGGCCCTGGCGGCGGCCGCCACCATGGGAGCGGCGACGGACGGAGCGGCGCAGGACGTGAGCCTGCCCCTCGGCGCGACGGTGCCCGACGCGGGGCTGGAGGACCTGGACGGCAATCCGGTGCGTCTGCAGGACGCCATCGGGGGGCGCCCCGCCCTCCTGCAGGTCTGGGCCACCTGGTGTCCGCTGTGCGAGGAGCTCCAGCCCCAGCTCGACCGCATCCGGGCCGAGCACGGCGACGGGCTGGCGATGGTCGCCATCGCCGTGGCCGTGAACCAGAACCCGCGCAGGATCAAGCGGCACCTGGAGCGCCACGCCCTCGGCTTCCCCGTGCTCTACGACGCCCGGGGCGAGGCCGTGCGCGGGCTCGAGGCCGCCACCACCTCCATCGTGGTGCTGCTGGACGCCGAGGGACGCGTGGCGTACACGGGGGTGGGGGCCGACCAGGACCTGGTGGCCGCCGTGGAGTCGCTCCTCGGAGGGTGAGGGTCGGCACCCTGGGCGCCGATGTCGATATGCGCGGTCGTGCGGCGTAGGTAGCATGGAACCGCGGATCCACCGCGTCCCGAACCGCACAGGGAGACTCCCATGCGCTACCTGCTCATGATCTACGAGAACGAGGCCGACGCCCCCCACGACGAGGGCGAGATGCAGAAGTGGTTCGAGTACACGGACCGCCTCAAGGCCAGCGGCTGCCACCTCGGGGGCGAGGCGCTCCAGCCCACCTCCACCGCCACCACGGTCCGCTCCAGGAACGGCAAGGTCATGACCACCGACGGCCCCTTCGCCGAGACCAAGGAGCAGCTCGGCGGGTTCTACATGATCGACTGTGACGACCTGGACGAGGCGCTGAAGTGGGCCGCCGAGATGCCCAATGTCGGGCGGGGCTCCATCGAGGTCCGGCCCATCATGGAGTTCGGCGAGGACTAGCCGCCCATGGCCGCGAATGGAGACGGCGAGGCCCTCGCGCGGGCGACGCTCGAGCGGGTGTTCCGCCGCGAGCGCGCGCAGATCCTCGCCGTCCTCATCCGCCTCACCGGGGACTTCACGATCTCCGAGGACGCGCTCCAGGACGCGTTCACCGACGCCCTGGCCCACTGGCCGGCCGAGGGCGTTCCCCCCCGCCCCGGGGGATGGATCACCACGGCCGCCCGGCGCCGGGCCATCGACCGGGTGCGGCGGGCGCGGGCGTTCCGGAAGCGGCGCGAGGCCCTCGAGCGGCTGGGTGAGGCCGAGGCGACGGGATTCACCGAGCCGGTCGCCCTTCCCGACGAGGACGGCGCGCCCCACGACGACCAGCTCCGTCTCCTCTTCACCTGCTGCCACCCTGCCCTCTCGCTGGAGTCCCAGGTGGCCCTCACGCTGAGGATGGTGGCGGGCCTCACCACGCGGGAGACGGCCCGGGCGTTCCTGGCCACCGAGTCGACCATGGCCCAGCGGCTCGTGCGGGCGAAGCACAAGATCCGCGACGCCGGAATCCCCTTCCGGGTGCCCCGGGCGGCGGACCTGGCCCGCAGGCTGGACGCCGTGCTCGCCGTCGTCTACCTCGTCTTCAACGAGGGCTATACCGCCACCGCCGACCCGGGGCTGGTCCGCGACGACCTGTGCGCCGAAGCGATCCGGCTGTGCCGTCTGCTGGATCGCCAGCTGCCCGGGCACGCGGAGGTGGAGGGCCTCCTCGCGCTCATGCTCCTGCACACGGCGCGGCGCCGGGCCCGCACCGGACCGCACGACGAGCTGGTCACGCTCGATCGGCAGGACCGCGCCCTGTGGGACCGGGACATGATCCGGGAGGGGTGCGCCCTGGTGGAGACGGCGCTCCGCCGGGGGCGGGTGGGGCCCTACCAGATCCAGGCGGCCGTCGCCGCGCTGCACGGGGAGGCCGAGATCCCCGAGCGGACGGACTGGCCCCAGATCGCGGCCCTCTACTCCCTCCTCGTCCGTCTCCAGCCGACGCCCGTGGTGGAGCTCAACCGCGCCGTCGCCGTCGGAATGGCGGCGGGACCCGGCGCCGGGCTCGCCCTCCTCGACGGGCTCGAGGCCCGGGGCGTGCTCGACGGCTATCACCTGCTCCCCGTCGCCCGCGCCGAGCTTCTGGCGCGCAACGGCGCGAAACGGGAGGCCGCGGCGAGCTTCCGCCGTGCCATCGCCGCTTGCGCCAGCCCCGCGGAGCGCGCCCACCTGGAGAGGCGGCTGGCCGGCCTGGAGAGCGCATGAGCCTCGACGCCGAACTCGCCGACGGGATCCGGTCGCGCCTCGCCGGTCTTCCGGACGTGGAGGAGAAGCGGATGTTCGGCGGGATCGCGTTCATGGTGGGCGGCCACATGTGCTGCGGCGTGCTGGGCGAGCGCCTCATGCTGCGCCTGGGTGACGCGGGCGCCGCCCGTGCGCTGGAAGAGCCCCACACCGCCCCCATGGACTTCACCGGACGGGTCATGCGGAGCATGGCGTTCGTGGAGCCGGAAGGCTGGCGCGAGCCCGGGGAGCTGGCGGCGTGGGTGGATCGGGCGCTGGACTTCGTGGGGACGCTGCCGCCGAAGTAGAGGGCGCCGGCCCTCGCCCTGACGCCTCGGCGACCCCGCGCCGCGGCAGCCCTCGCCCTCCCGCTGCGGCCCGAG
>JAHWKH010000199.1 GCA_019347995.1 Gemmatimonadota bacterium
CCGCGGCCTGGGCTTCACCCGCGCCCGGGGGCCGCAGGTGGAGACGGAGTGGTACAACTTCGTCGCGCTGAACACGCCCATGGATCATCCGGCGGCCGACGAGCAGGACACGCTCTACCTCACCAACGGGCTGCTGCTGCGCAGCCACACCTCGCCCGTGCAGATGCGCACCATGGAACGCCACGAGCCGCCCATCCGCGTCATCGCCCCGGGGTGGGTCTACCGGCGCGATACCTACGACGCCACCCATACCCCCGTCTTCTACCAGATCGAGGGGCTGGCCGTGGACGAGGGCATCACGTTCGTGGACTTCAAGGGCACGCTCGCGGAGTTCGCGCGCCGCTTCTTCGGCGAGGACACGAAGGTGCGCTTCCGCCCGTCCTTCTTCCCGTTCACCGAGCCCAGCGCCGAGATGGACGTGAAGCGGATGATCACGCGGCCCGACGGGGTGCGCGTCGAGTCGGACTGGCTGGAGGTCATGGGCGCCGGGATGGTCGATCCGGCGGTGCTCGAGAACGCCGGCTACGACGGGGAGCGCTACACCGGCTGGGCCTTCGGCATGGGCCCCGGACGCATGGCGCTCCTCAAGTACGGGGTGCCCGACCTGCGCCTGTTCTTCGAGAACGACGTGCGCTTCCTCCGCCAGCTGGCGGACTGAGGCGCCGTGGACATCTCGTATCGCTGGCTCGCGGACCTGGCCCCCGGCCTGGACGTCGACGTGGAGGAGGTCGCCCGGCGCCTGGCGGCCCGGGGAGCGCCGGTCGAGGGGATCACCGCCCTGGCGGAGTCCATCGGCGACGTGGTGGTGGCGCGGGTCGACGCGGTGCGTCCCCATCCCGACGCCGATCGCCTCTCGCTGTGCACGGTCGACGCGGGCGCGGGAGGGGCGCTCCAGGTGGTGTGCGGCGCACCGAACGTGAAGGCGGGCGGCATGTATCCGTTCGCCCCGGTGGGGGCCACGCTGCCGGGCGATCTCACCATCGGCGAGGCGGAGATCCGCGGCCAGGCCTCGGCGGGCATGCTCTGCTCCCCCCGCGAGCTCGGGCTCGGCCACGATCACGCCGGCCTCCTGGAGCTGGACGCGGACCTGGCGCCCGGGGCCTCCTTCGTCGAGGCTCTTCGCCTCGATGACTGGCGCCTCGAGGTGGAGGTGACGTCGAACCGGGGCGACCTGTTGAGCCACGTCGGCATCGCCCGCGAGGTGGCGCCCGGTGGCCAGGTCGACCTCGTCCTGCCCGCGATCCCCGGAGGGGGCGGAATGCCCGGGGTGGAGCTCGTCCAGGGCGAGCGGGAGGCGGACGTGGGCGCCGCCACCGTGCGCGTCGAGGATCCGGACCTGTGCGGGCGCTACCTCGGGGCGGTGGTGCGCGGCGTCACCGTGGGCCCTTCCCCGGCGTGGCTCCAGGGCCGCCTGCGGGCGGCCGGCGCGAGGCCCATCAACAACGTGGTGGACGCCACCAACTACGTGCTCCTGGAGCTGGGCCAGCCCCTGCACGCCTTCGATCTGGCCACGCTCGAGGACCGGGTCGTGGTCGTGCGCCGCGCCCGCGAAGGCGAGACGCTCACCACGCTGGATGGGGAGGACCGGAAGGTCACGCCCGACATGCTCATGATCTGTGATGCCGAGCGGCCCGTGGCCATCGCCGGGGTCATGGGCGGCCTCGACACCGAGGTCACGGCGGGCACCACCGACGTCCTGCTGGAGTGCGCGTGGTTCGAGCCCCGGCAGGTCCGGGCCACGCGCCGCGCCCTGAACATGTCGACCGACGCCAGCTACCGGTTCGAGCGCTGGGTCGACCCGGAGGGAATGGAGACGGCGCTGCGCCGCGCGCTGGAGATCATCGTGGCCACCGCGGGAGGCGCGCTCGAGCCCCGGGTGGCCGACGCGTGGCCGCGGCGATGGGAGAGGCCCACGCTGAAGCTGCGCGCTTCCCGGGTCGAGCAGGTGCTGGGCGTGGCGTTCCGCGTGGAGCGCATCCAGGAGCTCCTGGAGCCCCTCGGGTTCGAGACCCGCAACGCGGGCGAGGGCGTCCTGGATGTGGTCGTGCCGGGCTACCGCGGCTACGACGTGACGCGGGAGATCGACCTCGTCGAGGAGGTGGCCCGCACCCACGGCTTCGACGCCTTCCCGCAGGAGCTGGCGCCGTTCCGTCCGGGGACCGTCCCCGACCACCCGCTGTTCGCCCTGGAGGACGCGCTGCGCGACCGCCTGGTGGGCCAGGGGCTCTTCGAGGCCCACACCCTCTCCCTGGTTCCCCGTGGGCAGGGCGAGGTCGAGCTGGTCAACCCGGTCTCCACGCAGGAGGCGGCGCTGCGCTCGCGGGTGGTGCCCTCGCTGCTCCGGCGCGTGGAGCACAACTGGGCCCGGGGAACCGAAGACGTTCGCCTCTTCGAGTTGGCCACCGCGTTCTCGGCCGCGGCCGGCGACGGGAGCGGCCAGCCCCGGGAGGAGCCCCGGCTGGCGGCGGCGATCACCGGGAGGCGGGCGCCCGTCCACTTCTCCGGGCCGGGCGCCCCCGTGGACCTCTGGGATCTGAAGGCGCTCCTGGAGGAGGCGGCGGGGGTCGCCTGGCCCGACGCCCGCGTGGAGCCGGGGGAGCCCTGCGCCGACTGGGTCGACGAGAGCTCTGCGCTGGTGGTGCGGATCCGCGACGGCGACGTGGTGGGGGGCGGAGGCCGCGTGCGCACCGACGCCGTGGACACCCCACGCTGGGCGGGCGACGTCTTCGCCCTGGAGCTGGCGCTGCCCGCGGAGCCGGCGGCCCGCCCCGCGCCCGTCTTCCGCCCTCCGCCGGCCTTCCCGCCCGCGGAGCGGGACCTGGCGCTGCTGGTCCCGCACGACGTGGAGGCGGCGCGCGTGGAGGAGGGGATCCGCGCGGCGGGGGGATCGCTGCTCAGGGATCTCCGGCTCTTCGACCTGTACGTCGGACCGGGGATCCCGGAGGATCGTCGGTCCCTGGCGTGGGCGCTGCGCTTCCAGTCGGCCGAGCGCACGCTCACCGACGAGGACGTCGACGGGCTCACCGCCGCCATCGTGGAAAACCTCAGGGAGACGCTGGGTGTCGAGCCGAGAGGATAGCGCGGGCGCGGAGCAGTCGGCATTCCGGGCGCTGGACGCCGCCGTGGGACGCACCCTGGGCGAGCTGGAGCGCCTCAGGAGCGAGCTCGCGGCGTCGAGAAAGCGGCGCGCGGAGCTCGCCGATCTCCTGGAGGGGTTCGGGAAGGGCGACCGCGATCCCGTGGAGATGGCCGCCCGCCTGGACGTGCTCGAGAAGGAGAACGCCGACCTGCGCGAGCGGGTGGCCCGGGGCAGGGAGGGTGTCGAGCGCCTCCTGGCACGCATCCGCTTCCTGGAGGACCAGCGATGAGCGAGAAGGATCGCAGGAGCTCGGTGACCGTGACGATCGCGGGCGAGGAGCATACGATCCGCGCCAACGCGGAGCCCGACTACACCCGCGCCTGCGCCCGCTTCGTCGATCAGCGGATCGCCGAGATCCGCAGCAAGGCCACCCTCATCGAGGGCCACAAGGCCGCCATTCTGGCGGCCCTCTCGATCACCGACGAGTTCTTCCAGGCCCGCGAGGACCTGGAGCGGGCGCGCAGGGAGACGGCTTCGCGGGCCACGAACCTGGCGCGCCGCCTCGAAGCCGACCTGGAGTCGGACGCATCGGCATGAGGGCCCGCCGGCCTCCGCGCCGCAGCGTGCCCCGGCGCTTGCGTTGAGCGGCGCCTAAATCCTATCCTTTCAACGCCTTTACACGATCCGAAGCCGGTGCGGCGTCCGCCCATGGCGCGGGAGCCGTCCCGTCGGCGGTTTTCGTGACCGTTCCGCGCCACGGGTCCCCGGGGCCGGCCGGTACGAGTGCCCACCTATCGGGCGCTGGACGCCCGATTCCGGAGTGATATATGGACCCGCTAGTCCTCGCGCTGGCGGCGGCCGGCCTTGCCCTCGCCGTCGGGGCCGCGGCCGGCTTCGCCGTCGCCCGATCCCGGGAGCGCGCCAGGCAGGAGCGCGAACGCGCGGCCGCCCAGGACGAAGCCTCCCTCATCCTCAAGCGTGCCCGGGAGGAAGCCGAGAGCCTCCGACGCGAGCGCGAGCTCGAGGGCAAGGAGGAGGTGATGCGCCTCCGGGAGGCGTGGGAGGCCGAGGAGGACCGCAAGCGCGAGGAGGCGGAGCGGCTGGAGCGACGTCTGGTGGAGCGCTCCGAGTCGCTGGACCGCAAATTCGACGTCCTCAACGAGCGCGAAGCGAACCAGGAGAAGCGCGGCCAGGACCTGGACGACCGGGAAAAGGACCTGGCCACGCGCGTACAGGAGGTGGAGAAGACCCACGCCGAGGCCCGGGCCAGGCTCGAGTCGCTGGCGGGCCTGATCGACGTCGGCCTGCTTTTTCATCACGTCCTCCTCCTCGCGCGCGACCTCTTTTTCGGCGCTGAGGAGGTCTTGTTCCTTGCGGGAGATGTCGCCGTCGTGGCGCGAGAGCTCTTGCTCGGCACGGGCCACGTCGTCGCGCAGGCGGTCGGCCAGCGTCCCGGCGGCCATGTGCTCCATGACCATGAAGGCGCGTCCTTCGTGCTGGCCCACGTCATAGATCGTCACCACGTGGGGGTGGTTGGAGACGCGGGCCGCCGCGCGTGCCTCGCGCGCGAAGCGCTCCTGGGCCCCCGGCTCGCTCGCCAGATGGGCGGCCAGGACCTTCACCGCCACCCGGCGGTCGAGCAGGCGATCCTGGGCCGCGTAGACGGCGGCCATGCCTCCCGAGGCGATGTGTCCGAGCAGGCGGTAACGCTCCGGGAGCGCGATGTCGGTCGCCGCGCCCACGTCAGACCCCGTTCCCCCCCCAGCTGCGCGCGAGAACGTGGCGCGTGGTGGCGTGCGGGCCTGCGCCGGCCGCCGCGGCCCGCGAATGCCCCAGGTTCTCTACACGGCCCCGTCGCCAGGGCCAAGGTGTGTCACAGCTGCGGGAAGGGGCCTGCCTTCGGCAACAGCCGCTCCCACTCGATGGTCGCCACCCGGCGACGCTTCGACCCCAACCTGCAGAAGGTGCGGGTGCTGGTGGGTGCTGC
>JAHWKH010000019.1 GCA_019347995.1 Gemmatimonadota bacterium
GCCCCCACCCGCGTCGATCTGACGGCACTTTTGCCGACGAATCTGCACGGGCGCCGGCGCCGGCCCTTCCGGGCGCGAGGGACACGACCTCGCCGCGCCCTATCCAACCTCCCGCAGAGCCTCCGTGGGCTCGATCCGCAGCGCCCGCCTCACGGGCACGCCGCACGCGACCAGGCCCACCAGCAGCAGGACGCCCGCGCTCGTGAGCAGCAGGTCGGGCTCGTCTCCGGCCAGGTACAGCCAGACGAGGGCGCCCACCAGGATGCCGACGCCGATGGGGATCATCGCCCGGGAGAAGACGTCCTGGACGATGCGCTGCCGGTCGGCACCCAGGGCGATCCGGATGCCGATCGCGCGCGTCTGGCGCGACACCGTGAACGCCATCACGGAGTACGTTCCCGCCATCGAGACGAGGAGGGCGATCAAGCCGACCAGAGCGGTCGTCCAGGAGACGAAGCGGGCGGCGACCCTCTCGCCCCGGTTCGCGTCGTCGATGGGTCCGTCCAGGGGAAGTACGTCCGACAGCCGTAGCCGCGGATCCACGGCGTGGGCCAGCTCCCGCAGCCGCGGAGCGAAGGATGCGGCGTCTCCCCGGACGTGGAAGGCCATCCGCACGGCGTAGGAACCGCCGGACCCCATGGCCTCCGGGATGAGCGGGTGATACACCCCCGGACCCCTCCCGGGATACCAGGCGTCCTTGTTGGTATCCATCCCGAGATTGTCGACGACGCCCACGATCTCGTGCCACTCCCCGGGCTCCCTCATGGAGCCGCCCGGGGCGCTCCCGGCCCGCCCGGCCGCCTCCCGCTGCCCGAATCGGGTGGTGTAGCGAACCCGCCGCCCGAGAGCGTTCCGCCCCTGCAGCACCCGCTCGACGAAGTGCTCGTTGACCACCACGATCCGGGCGTCGGGCTCCAGGTCCGCCGAGTTGAAGCCTCGCCCCGCCACGATCTCCGCGCCGAACGTGTCGAAGAAATCGACGTCGACGGAGGTGGCGTTCACCCACGTCGCCTCCGTCGTGCCGGCGTCCCCTCCGAGGTCCGCCTCCAGCCAGGGTTGAGGATGGTTCATGACGGGCAGGCGGGTCGCGAACGTCACCTCCGAGACCTCCGGCTCCGCCAGGAGGCGCCGCTCGAGCTCCTCGTACGTCGCCTGGAAGCGGGGCCACGCCGCCGCGCGGGCCGACGAGTCGGCTGGCGGCTGCGATCCTGCGTCGGCGCCGGACCGCGACTCCAGGTCCATGGCGAGCCGGGTCGACAGGTATTCCTCCCCGGGGAAGCCGGGATCGACGTACCCGGGCTCCGCCAGGCCCCGGATCGCCACCACCGCGGGAGGCAGCACCAGCACGGCCAGCGTGACCTGGACGACGGTCATGACGCTCCACAGTCCACCGAACCGGAGCGAGGAGGCCCCCGCACCCGCGGCGTCCCGGAGGCGCGCCTGCAGCCCCGAGGCCGTGGCCTTGAGCGCGGGGACGACGCCCGCCACGAGGGCGGCCAGCACGGCGAGCGCCAGCGCGTATGCGACCGTCGTGAGGTTCAGATGGATGCCGTCGTTCAACCAGAACGGGACCTCGCGTCTCGTGGTCTGCCACATGAAGCGCGTCAGCCAGTCCGTCCCCCAGGCCACGACGGCCAGGGCCACGGCGGCGGCCGCCAGCGCGAGCACGAGCGCCTCGACGAAGAACTGCCCGAGGATCCGGCCACGGCTCGAGCCGAGGGCGAACCGCACGGCGATCTCGTTCTCGCGCGTGGCGGTGCGGGCGAACACCATCGTGGCCACGTTCGAGGCGAGGATGAGCAGGAGCAGCAGGAACAGGACCTCCACCAGGTAGGCCTCCCTCCCGCCGCCTCCCCCGGTCAACTCGGCGATGAACATGTCGGCGTACCCCACCACCCGCGGCCGCAGGCGCGCGTGGGTGGCCGGGAGATCCGCGGCGGCCCGCAGCCCCAGCGCGCGCACCTCCGCCCGCGCCTCCTCCATCGTGACGCCCGGTGCCAGGCGCCCGAAGATCCGGATCGGAGGTCCCTCCCGGGGGCCGTACGCCCCCCACGCCTCCGCGCGGAGCGGCACCCAGAAGTCGTGGCTCACGGGAAATCCGAATCCCGGGGGCATCACCCCGACGACGGTGCTGGTCGCGTCGTCGAGCTGGACCGTGCGTCCCACGATGCCGGCGTCCCCGGCGAAGCGGCTCCGCCAGAGGTCGTGTCCGAGGACGATGACCGGCGGCGCGCCCTCCCGCTCGTCGGCGGCGAGGAGCGGCCTTCCGATGAGGGCCGGAACACGCACCGTCCGGAACGCGGCGGGCGTGATCTCCGCGCCGCGCGCGGGCTCGGCCACCCCTTCGCCGGGGCCCAGGTTCCGCTCGATCGATCGGAAGGCGCCGAGCTCCCGCACCGACGTGAGCTCCGCCCGCCAGGCCAGGAAGTCGTGCATGGATCGGAGCTCGGGGTCGTTCTCCTCCACGTCCCAGTTCTCGACCCCCACGATCCGCTCCCCTTCCTCGAACGGAAGCGTCGGCTGGAGGACATCGTTCAGGACCTCGAGGTACGCCGCGCCCAGGCCGATGCCGATGGTCATGGCGAGCCCGCCCACGAGCGTCACCCCCGGATGCTTCGCGAGCATCCGCGCACCGAGCCTCGCATCCAGGGAGAAGCCCGCCAGCGGGGTGGTCCCGGGGCGTCCTCCGCCCTCCTTCCGGCGGGAAAGCAGGAGGCGCCCCAGGGAGGCGCCTGCCTGTCGGCGGTACCAGCGCCGGGCGGCCCCCTCGCCGTCGCGGAGGGCCCGCTCGACGAACAGGTCCCGGGCGTCGTCGGCGAGCTCCTGGACTCCAAGGCGACCCGCCGCCCATTCGAGGATGAGGCGCGATAGGGCGGGTGGACGCGGATCGCGCCGGCTCACGACAGTGTCTCGGGATCCGGCAGCTCCATGCCGCTCCAGACCTTCCGCCACATCTCACGGAACTCGCCGAGCGCCCTGACCCCATCGGGGGTCGGCCGGTAGAAGCGGCGGGGACGACCGCCTCGTGGGGAAGGCTCCCCCACGTCGGACGTGAGCAGACCCTTCTCCTCGAGCCGCCGGAGCGTCACGTGCACGGCGGGCAGGCTCGCGTCCCTGCCCGAGCGGCTCTCCACCTCCTGGTAGACCGCGGTGCCGTTGGCTCCCTTCCCCACGCGCATGACCGCCGTGAGGATCAGCGCCTCGAGCTCCCCCAGATGCTCTCCCCTCCCCATCCGTCCCCCTTCCGTCCGAATGGCGCCCGTGCCCGCGTGCCGACGCAGGGAGTATAAAACAAAGTTTTCAACCTCGGCAAGGCCTCCCTTGGGCTCCTGATCCGGGGAAGGGACGTGCCGGGCATGCGCTCCGAAGACATCCGAGGTGACCTCGTTTCGATCGCGATGGATCGCCGCTTCACGCCAGGACCGAGTCGTTCTCCTTCGGGAGGGGCCGGGACGCGTTCGGGAGGGAGAAGACGAAGGTCGTCCCGCTTCCCGACGTGCTCTCAAGCCAGATCCGACCGCGGTGCGCCTCCACGATGCCCCTCGCGATGGGCAGGCCGAGCCCCGCCCCCCCGTGGTCCGACCGCTGCGCCTGCCAGTATCGGTCGAAGATGTGATCGGCCAGCTCGGGGGGGACGCCGACCCCCGTGTCGGTGACCTGGAAGCGCACGTCCCCGTCGCATGCCTCCACCCGCACGATCACGCTACCCCCCTCGCCCGTGTGGCGAATGGAATTGGACAGCAGGTTGTCGAGGACCTGCAGGATGCGGGCACGGTCCGCCTTGACCCGCGGCAGGTCGCCGGGCACCTCGCACGAAAGGGCGATCCCCTCCCTGGCCGCGGCGAAACCGGCGGCTTCCAGCGCCTCGTCGACGAGGGAGCGGGCGTCCTCGGCCTTCGGCTCGACCCGCAGGTGCCCGGCTTCGATCCGCGTGATGTCCAGCAGGTCCCGGGTGAGGCTCTCCATCCTCTGTGCGGAGCGCTTGATCGCCTCATGCTGCTCCTGCCGCTTGTCGTCCGGAAGCGGGATCTCGAGCAGGAGGCTGGCGCCGGCCAGCACCGCATTGAGGGGGCTGCGCAGGTCGTGGGAGACGATCGCGATCATGTCGTCCCTGGCCCGGCTGGCTTCCTGGGCCTCCTTGTAGAGCCTGGCGTTGTCCACGGCGAGGGCCGCCCGGTCGGCCAGCTCGTGGGCGAACGCGAGATCGCCTTCGCCGAACCGCCTGCCCGACTCGGCGGCGATGAACGCGATGGATCCGAGGATCTGTCCACGCGCCGCCATGGGTACGATCATCGCCGAGCGCAGACCGAGCGCGCGCAGGATCCTCAGATGCTCCGCGCTCTTCGCCGACTCCTCCAGGAGCGTCTCCGGGACGTCGGCGATGAGCACCGGCTCGCCGGTTCGCTGCACGTGCGCGATTCCATGGCGCTCGTCGGGGTCCGTCGGCCAGCGCCGGGCCGCCTCCTCGGCGAGGGCGCGCTTCTCGGGATCGGGATGGACGATGGCCAGGCGGTGGATCTCGCCGTCGACGAGGACGTCCACGGCCGCCCAGTCGGCGATGCGCGGCACCGTCAGATCGGCCACCCGCCGGAGCGTCTCCGCGTAGTCGAGGGACGACGTCAGCACGTGCCCGGCGTCGGCCAGGAAGCGGGCCCGCTCTTCGATCCTCTTCCGCTCGGTGATGTCCTGGCCGCTGCCGATCATCCGTTCGACGGAGCCGTCGTGGCCGGTGACGGCGCGCCCACGCCCCTGAATCACGCGTACGGTTCCGTCGGGACGGACGATCCGGTGCTCGACCGCGAAGAAGTCGGCGTCTTCCGTGGCCCGGGCGATCGTCCTCTCGAGACGATCCCGGTCCTGCGGATGGACCATCGACCGGAAGCGCTCGAAGTCGATCGTCTCTTCGTCCGGGTCGAGGCCGTAGATCCGGTACAGCTCATCGGACCACGTGATGGCTCCGGTCCGGAGGTCCCACTCCCAGCTGCCGACGTGGGCGCTGCGCTGTGACTCCTCCAGCAGCGCGCGGCTCCGCTCGAGCGTCGCCGTCGCTCGCTGGAGCTCGGTGGTCCGCCGCTCCAGCTCGGCCCGCATCTCGCTCTCGCGGGCGAGGAGCCGCGCCTGTTCCTGCTCGGCCGCGAGCCGCCTGCGGACCTCCTCGGTGAGCCTGCCGATCTGGTCGTCCAGCAGCCGGAATCGGTTGGTGGCGGACTGCCGCTTCTTCACCCGGAGGAGGAGGGATGGGGACCGACCGTCGGCCCCGGGCTCCACGAGGCCCCCCAGGCACGAGCAGGCCAAGTCCTCGTCTCCGGAGAAGGTGAGCGCCCCCGAAACGGGCCCCCGTGTGCGCGAGGCCGAGGAGAGGTACGCCCGCACATCGTCCTCGTCGTCGGAGACGATGTCGAACAGGCGTGCGCCCTCGAGCTCGGAGCGGCCGCGCCCCGTGAGCCGCTCGGCCGCCGGGTTCACACCCAGGATCTCCCCACCCGAGCCGACCAGCAGACACGCTTCCGGGAGGAGGTGGGCGAAGGCCCGGAAGTCGGCGGGGCTCACGTCGAATCGGGCTCGAGCTTGAAATATTCCCGGCCGGAGGCGGCATCGGCCTCCGGCGTCGGCTTCAGATACACGACGACCCGGCACTCGTGATCCCCGAGAGCGATGGTCTCTCTCAGCTCGACCTTCCCGTAGCCGAGATTCTCCGCGGCGATGGTGCCGAACACGTTGGAGGTCATCATGCAGAGGGAGGGGCGGCCCTCCACCTTCTCGGCGAAGGGACAGGCCCGGTTGCCGAGCACGATCTTCTCGTCGCTCTCCTCGATGACGTAGAAGTCGCCCTCGATGCGGCGCTTCAGGTCCACCAGGACCTCCGCGACCTCCCCACGGGAGAGCTCGCTCACCTGCAGCGCCTGCTTGTAGTCACGGTTGATCTCGTCACCGATGCGCTGCCCGACGATCGACACGAATCCGTCGGCCTCCTCGAGCCCGACCACGTCCTGAAGCGTCCCGGACAGCTCCCGGAGGAGCGTGCGCATGAAGACGTCGCGTTCGAGCGGGACGTCCGCGCGGCCCACGCGGGAGCGGTCTCCGTCGTCATCGGCCATCGGTCTCGCTCCTTCGTCTGGGTCGGCGGACGCTCCTCGTCCCGTGCGGACCCCCATCATTCGGGAGGTGGGCCGTCGCGTCCAGGGTTTCCGGCGGGGCGGCTGCGGAAGATGACCTCGACCGCTCATCGATCTCGCCTCGAGAGCCGGGCCGCGATCCGTCACCTGGACGCGCTCGCTTCGCCGCCGCGCCCCGCCGCTCAATCCGCCAGCGCCCTCGCCACGGTGACGTGGTAGACGGGCTGCAGGCGCTCGAACGTGACCAGGACGAGCCCGTCGCCCTGGGCCTGGCGCAGCACGTCGCCGAGGATCTTGGTGAGCTCGCGGGACTTCCGCGCCGACACCGATTCCAGCGCCAGGTTCGCGATGCGGTCGAGGTGGGGGCGCAGCGCTTCGGGTGCGTCGACGCGCAACGTCTCGGGGATCTCGGCCGGCGGCGCGTAGGCGCTGTACGGGATGTCCACGGTGGTGCCGAACTGGTGCGCGCTGACGCCCGCGGCGGCGTTCACGTTGGAGCTTCGGAGCCGCGCCTGCCCCGCGGCCGTGCGCAGCGTGCTGGTGATCTCGAAGCGGTAGGGCGGGAGATCCATCTCCGCGAGTCGGGCCTGGAAGCGCTCGCCCAGCTCCTCGAGGAGGGCACGCGTGTGCGGCACCACGTAGGCGGGCGCCGACGTCGCCCGCACGATCCAGTGGCGGGTGCTGTCCTCGAGCTGCACGAGACGCCCCTCCTCGATGAGGGCATCGATCTCCTCCTGCCCGGATGCCTGCACCCCCAGCTGCCGGGCCCTGGGGACGTGCACGCCGGCGAGGTAACGCCGGAGCGCGGCCTCCTCCGCGGGACGCTGGAGCGGCACGGGGCGCAGCCGGTCCTCGATGGCGGCCGCCGCCGAATCGGCGCGGCGGATGGTCTCGGCCAGCGCCTCCCGGGCGGCTGCGGCCGCTTCGTCGGCTGGAGAGACACCCTCGGGTGCGACCTCGGGGGCCGGCTCGCAGGCCGCGAGGACGAGGAGGACGGGGACGGTGAGGAGGACTCTTCCCATGGTAGGGGCCTGAGGGAGAGGCTTAGCGGGTTCCCGTGCGGGATGGCTGCAAGGCGGGTGCCCGGGGTCGGGGTCACGCCCCGCCCGGGCGCTCCGGAAGCCACGGCACCGGGACCGGGGCCGTCCGCCCCACCGGCCGGCTCGCCTCCCGGGTCGCCAGATCGAAGCGGTCGCCGGGGGCCAGGAAGTAGAACCGGCCCGGCGCCTCCACCAGGAGGCGCGGATCGTAGATGGCCACGTACCCCTCACCCAGCACCTCGAAGCGGTCGCCCTGCACCACGATGGCCGTGTTCTCGTCGAGGCCGATGCCCAGCAGCTCCGGGTGCGCCTCCACCACCTCCAGCAGATCGAACTGGCGGTTCCTGCGCAGCAGGTGCTGGTCGACGGCCACGTCGCGGAGGAAGCCGAAGCCCTCCTCGTGGTCGCCCATCATGATGGTGTTGGTGCGCGTGTCGCCCCGCACCAGGTAGGAGCCGAGGATGGTGGCCCCCGCCGAGGTCCCGCCCACGACGCCGCCCCGGTCCAGCACCTCCTGGACCGCGTCCTGGGTGAGGGTGCCCAGGTACGAGTCGGCCAGCCGCCACTGGCGGCCTCCGGGAAAGAAGACGCCGCCGGCCGTGCGCAGCGGCGCCACGAACGCCTCGGTGTCGGCTTCGGCCGGGTCGATGGTGTGCAGCACGGTGAGATTGCGGGCGCCGCGCTCGCGGAACTGCTGGAGGCCTCCGTAGAAGTCGTCGTAGGCTTCCGCCCCCCCGGCCGTGGGGATGACGACGATGTGCGCGTCGGGGCCGCCGGCCAGCGTGATGAAGCGGTCCACGATGGCAGGGTCGCTCATGGCGCCGCCCACCACGACGAGGCTGCCCCGGGCCGGGCCGACCTCCTGGGCAGGGGCGGGCGCTGCTGCGGTGCCCAGGGCGAGGAGGAGGAGAATGATGCGCTTCATGGGAGACCTCAGAAGTAGAGGTTCGTCTGGACCTTGAGGGACCAGGCGGAGCCGCCGTCGGACGGCGACCAGACGTCCACGTTGGCGGCCACGCGATTGCGTCCCTCGAAGTGCACGATGAGGCCGGGCGTGAGCAGCAGCCCGCCGTCGGCGGCCGTGCCCGTGTCGGGATCGCCCAGGCTCACCCGGCCCACCGGCTCCACGCCTCGCACGCGTCCGTCCGCGGACCGCTGGAAGCGGTGGGAGAGGATCGCCTGGGCGGCGCGGAAGGTGGGCGCCGTCCCGCCGTGCCGCCAGTTCTCCCCGGTCAGGACGCCCGCCTGCACGTGCCAGCCGGCGTCGAACCCGCCCCATTCGGCGTCCACCGCGGCGGCGGGGGCGTAGGACACCTCACCGGGGGCGGGCCCGTCGTAGTCGTGGACCGCCAGGTTGCCGCCCAGCGTGAGGCCGGCGAGGGGGCTCACCTCCAGGCGCGCCGAGGCCGATTTGCCGTCGTTGTCCTCCAGCCGGTTGTCACCGGCGCCGTTGGTGAACGTGACGCTGTAGCGGGCCCTGCCACCCGCCAACTCGCCCTCGGCGGCCATGCCCACGTCCAGAGAGGAGAGCTCGAGGGCCTCGGTGAACGCGCTGTACGAGCAGACGCGGCCGAGCCCCCCGCACGGCTCCGCGCCCCGAATGTCCCCGTCACGCTCCACCACCAGCGTCTGGCTGGAGCTGGTGAGCTCGAAGAGATCGAACGCGCGCTTGAACTGCCCGAACGAGAGCGCGAGCTCGGGTGCGAGGGAGAAGCGCACGAAGGCGTAGCGGGCGGTGGCGCGGCCGCCGGCGACATCGATCTGGGCGACGCCGTCGATCCATTCGTTGACGCGGGCGCCCACCCAGATCCGGGCCCGGCGGAGCAGGAACTCGGCGCCGGGCTCCAACGCGCCCTCGCTGGTGGTGTTCATCTGCAGGTGGACGCGCCCGCCCACCTCGACGCGATCCACCGGCGTGCGGGGCTCCACGACCTGGCCGGCGGCGGGCGCCGCGAGGAAGACCGCCGAGAGCGCCGCCGCCGCGAGCGCGCTCTTCAGGCTCCCACCTCGGTGCCCTCGACCTCTTCGGGCGAGATGACGCCGGGCTCCCGCTCCGGGTCGTCCCTCAGGCCGGTCTCGCCGGCGGCGACGAGGCCCCGCTGCAGCAGCACCGGCCCCACCAGCTCGTGGAAGGCGACCATGGCCACGAAGAGGGCCTTCATCTCCTCGCCCCACGCGGGGAACGCGCGCTCCGCGATCGTCACCATCCCCAGCGTCACGCCGGCCTGCGATACGAAGCCGGTCCACGCGTGCTTGCGCACCGCCTCCCCGGCGCCGCCCAGGCTGGCCCCGGCCCGCGTTCCGAGCCAGATGGCCGCGGCGCGCACGGCCACCAGCAGGAGCACCAGGGGCCAGAGCGACAGGAGGAAGTCCAGGTGGATGCCGGCCCCCGCCAGCGAGAAGAAGAGGGCGTAGAAGGGCAGCGCGTTGGCCTCCACGGCGCGGACGAACGGCTCGGCCTCCCGCTCGCTCACGTTCTCGACGAAGAGCCCGGTGGCCAGCGACGTGAGCAGGATCTCCAGGTGGAGGACGGCGGCGATGTGCGTGAGCAGGAACGCCACCCCGAGGATGAACAGGATCTTCTGGGCCTTCCACCGGTGCAGGTACAGCGACACGAGCCATCCCACCAGGCAGCCCAGGGCGATGGAGCCGCCGATCTCCCACGCGAGGCGCCTGCCCAGCTCCCAGCCTCCCGCGCCCGACCCCTGGAGCATCGTCTGGGCGGTGGAGACCATGACGGCGAACAGGACGATGACGGCCACGTCCTTGAGGACGGTCACGCCCAGGATGGTGGAGGTCACGGGGCCGCGGGAGCGGGTCTCGTTGATGACCGCCACCGCCACCGAGGGCGAGTTGGCGATGGCCACCGAACCGAAGACCATGGCGATGACCACGGCGTCGGCCAGCGGACGTCCCGTGGTGAGCGGGAAGCTGCCGCGCAGGAGCAGGATGAGGCCCGCGACGGACACGAAGACCGTCACCATCTCCAGCGACAGGATGGAGCCGATGACCCGGCCCTGGCTGCGGAGCTCCCGGAGCTTGAGCTCGGCGCCGGCCGAGAACGCGATGAGGGCGATGGCCACGTCGTCGATGAGGCCCAGCGCTTCGAGCTCACCGGTCGTGATGAGCCCCATCCCCGAGGGCCCGAAGAGCAGGCCGCCCAGGAGGTAGCCGGTGATCCGGGGCAGCCCGAGGTCGGCGGCGAGGGCCCCCGCCAGGTACGCGCCGATGAGCAGGAAGCCCAGCAGCAGGGGCGTGGGGGCGTCGGGCGAGAACGGGCCCACCACGCCCGGCGCCCGCAGGACGCGTGCGAGGGCCACCAGGACCGTGATGCTGATGAGCCTTCGGATGAACACGGGCTACCCCTGCTCGTGCTCGTCGCCCGGGTCCGCCGGGCGATACAGGATCACATGGGCCCGCTCCAGGGTGATCAAGCCGCCGCCGATCATCCGGTCCAGCTCGGGCCGGACCTCCTCGATCTTGCTCCCGGCCTCGACGACTTCGATGACGATGGGCAGGTCCATCGAGAGTCGCAGGATCCGATCCGTGTGCACCTCGGCGCTCGCCCCGAAACCGGCGATGCCCCGCAGCACCGTCGCCCCCGCGAAGCCCCGCTCGCGAAACATGGCGAGCAGCGCCTCGTACAGCGGCTTCCCCTTGTGCGGACCCTCGGCGCACCTGTCGCTCTCGCCGATGAAGATCCGCATGAGCGTCCGCTCTCCCTCGAAGCCTCGTGTCGTGCTCATGGCCTCGCCTGTAGGACGTATGCGGACGTCGACATTCCGACCCAGACCGCCGCGATTCCGAGGAGCACGCTGGCGAAGGTGTATCCAGCCGCGCGACCCCAGGCCCCGCCCTCGATCAGCGCCACGGTCTCGTAGCTGAACGTGCTGAAGGTGGTGAAGGCCCCGAGGACACCGATGGCCACCAGCGCGCGCACCTCCGGCGCGAGGCGCACCGCCTCGAGGTACCGCACCGCGAACCCGATCAGCAGGCACCCCAGCACGTTCACGACCAGCGTTCCCCACGGGAAAGCGAATCCCGCGCGGTCCTGGACCCAACCTCCCAACCCGTACCGGGCGACGGCCCCTGCCGCCCCGCCGAGCGCGATGTAGAGCAGTATCATGGACTCTCCAGGATGGCGCCTCCCGCCCGGCGGCCATGCCGGTGGGACGCGAAGAGGCCCGCGGGGCCGAGGATCAGACCGTCGCCTCCGCCCGCGCCTCGATCTCCTCGGCCTCGCGCTCGTCCAGGAAGTCCTGGATCGTTTGCGACGCCTCGGCCGGGGCATCCTCGGGGAAGAAGTGCTTCGCGTCGAGGCGCCGAGTCGTCACGCGACGGAAATCCTCCCGCCAGCGGTCCATGAAGCGGGGTGGGAAGGCCAGGTCGTGCGCCCCCCACGCGAGGAGGAGCGGCACGTCCCTGAGCAGCCGGGGCACCGCGTAGGCGAGCTCCTCCAGCCAGAACGACGCGCCGCTCACCTGCCGCGTGAGGGCCGCCACCGGCTCGCGGCTGTCCGGCGTGGGGAACGGCTCCCGATAGTGGTCCATGACCTCGGGCGCCAGGTCGTGCTTGCACCCCCACGGGATCACGCGCTCCACGAACGCGTTCCGCTTGAGGATCATGCCCTGCCCGGGCTCGCTGGCGGTGACGTACGCGAACGCCTTCATGTGCCAGGTGTCGACGGGCCAGTACCACGTGTTGCCCATGACCAGCGAGCGCACCCGCGCCTTCTCGTCCAGGGCGGTCCGCAGGCCGATGGGCCCGCCCCAGTCGTGGCCCACGATGGTGAGGCCCTTCAGGTCGAGGAAGCGCACCAGCTCCAGGACCACGTCGGCGTGCTCCTGGGGCGCGTACCCGTAGCCCTCGGGATGCTCCGAGAGTCCGAAGCCCGGGTAGTCGAGGGCGATGCAGCGGAATCGCTTCCGCAGGCGGATGATCATCCCCCTGTAGAGGAAGCTCCACGTAGGGTTGCCGTGGAGCAGGAGGATGGGCGCGCCCTCCCCCTCGTCCACGTAGTGCACCCGCCCGCCCTTCTCGCTGTCGAGCCAGCGCGAGCGGAACGGAAAGAGGTCCGGGTCGGGAGTGAAGGGTGGGGTGTGGGGCACGCCCGGGCTCCTGCGTGGGGTCGAGAGCGCTGTGGCCGAGGGTCTAGACCCTTCTAGCATGCACGATCGGGACCTCTGCCGGTACTCCCCTCGCGCCTGGAGGCCGGCCACGGACCTACCGGTGGTGCTGAAGTCCTCGACGCGCCGCTGCGCTCGCCCGGGCGTGCTCCGCTCTCAGACCGCCGCGCTCTCCTCCGTCGGCCTGACCCCGGCGACCGTCTTCTCCCGCACCGCCATCACTCCGGCGATGAACCACGCGCCGCCCGCCAGGGCCGCGTCCTTGAGGAGGTTGGTCATGGACATCTGCATGGCGGCCTGATCGGCCGCGCCCATGACGCCGGGGACGTGGATGGTCAGCACGAAGATCAGCAGCATCACGCCCAGCAGGGCGGAAGCCAGGGATGCCATCTTCCCGGTCATGATGGCCACGGACGCGGCGATGAACGCGATCCCGGTGAGGTAGACCCAGAGGACGCCTCCGGGGATGGGCACCATGCCGGCCATGGCGGGGCCGTTTATGAAGTGCAGCAGGCCGAAGACCATGAAGGGGAGCGCGTAGAGATACCGACCGATCGTTCCTAGCGTGCTCATGTCTTGGCTCCTCGCAGGAGGGAGAGACCTTCACGCTTGAAACAATACCGGGGTCACCCCCGAGGGTTTCCCGCTACACCTCCACCGGCTCCCGCGGCGGCGTCCGGGCCTCCACCGGCTCGGGTCTCTCGCCGGGACGCCAGCGCGTCACGTAGCCCGCCACGGCGCTCGCGGCCACCGAGTACGGCGACACCAGGTAGAGCTGCCCCGGCCCGGAGCGTCCGGGGAAGTTCCGGTTCTGGCTCGACACGCTCACCTCGTCGGGCGAATACGTCGCCCCGGGGCCGGCGTTGATGCACGCGCCGCAACCGGGCTCGATGAACGCCGCTCCGATCTTCTCGAAGAGGTCGAGGTAGCCCTTCTCGCGGCAGTACTCGCGCACGTCGATGGACCCGCACTGGATGAAGCACTGGACGTCGCGGTGTACGCTCAGGCCCCACCCGTCGTACGCCTCCCGGAAGACGCGGGCGTACATGTCCATGTCCTCCTTCTTGCCCGCCGTGCACGATCCGGCGTAGGCGATGTCGATGCGGATCCTGTCCTCCTCGATCTCGTCGAGGAAGACGCCGTTGCCGGGATCGCCGGGCAGCGCCGCCATGGGGCGGATGGCCGAAGCGTCGATCTCGATCACCTTCACGTACTCGGCGCCCTCGTCCGACTGCATGTCCTCCACCAGGGCCTCGGCGCGGGCGCGGTCCATGCCGCGCTCGCCCACCAGATACTCCACCGTCTTCGCGTCGGCCGCCACGATGCCCGTGAAGGCGCCCACCTCGGCAGCCATGTTCGTCATGGTCGCCCGCTCGTCCACGCTGAGCGCCTCCACCGCGGGACCCGCGTACTCGATGATCTGGCCGATGGCGTGACCGTCGCGGATGTAGGGGTGGCGCAGGATCTCCAGCATGTAGTCCTTGGCCGTCACGTCGGGACCGGGCTCGCCGCTCACCACCACCTTGAACGAGGGCGGGACCTTGGCGCGCACGTCCTTGGTGATCCACGAGTTGAAGATGGCCGTGGTGCCCACGCCGAAGGCGACGCAGCC
>JAHWKH010000001.1 GCA_019347995.1 Gemmatimonadota bacterium
GTCCATGCAGCGCGCCATGCCCTTCTCGTCGATCTCCGACATGGTGAAGACGCGCACGCCGGTCTCCCGCACGGTGTCCTTCTCGGCGTCGTCCAGGTCGCGGGCGCCGATGATGCACACGTTCTCGGCGCGCACGGCCGGGCTGGCGCCGCCCATCTCGGTGAGCTCCGGAGGACCCTGGCCCGTGAGCACGGCCAGGGACATCCCATGGATGTTGCCGCTCGGCGTCGTCTCGGGTGTGTTCATGTCGGCGTGGGCGTCCACCCAGATCAGTCCGACCGACTGGCCCATCTCCCGGTAGTGTCCGGCGACGGCGGCGGTGGTGCCGATGGAGAGGGAGTGGTCGCCGCCCAGCACCAGCGGGAAGCAGCCCGCGGCCATTCCCTTGCGCACCATGTCGTGGGACCGGCGCGCCACGCCGATGATCTCGTTGAGGAAGCGCAGCCGCGTCTCGCCCAGCTCGATCGTCTCCGGTCCCTCGGCGTACACGGTCCCCACCTCGCTCACCCGGTAGCCCATGCGCTCGAGCGTCTCACCCAGCCCGGCGATGCGCAGCGCGGAGGGACCCATGTCGACGCCGCGGCGGCCCGCTCCCAGGTCGATGGATACCGCCACGACCGCGACGCAGCGCTCGGCCTCCTTCACGCTTCTCTCTTCCAACGCAGCCCGACCTTCCACCGTCCCCGTCCTCCGCTGGTCATGATTCGTGGCCACGGCCGAAGCGGCCGCGGGCTTCGCGCTGCAGCCGCCGCAGCCGCTTCCTCCGTCGCCGGGCGTCCCGTGACGATTCTCCCGGCTCGCGCACCTCCACGCTGACGCCGCCCATGATGGCGAGGCCCGTGAGACGGACCACGGGCGCGGCCGGGTCGTCGGGCTGCGGCTCTCCGTGATCTTCGTCGAAACCGCCCATGATGCCCACACCCGAGCACTCCACCCGCACCCCCGGCGGCAGGATCAGCTCGATGCCGCCCCAGAACGCGAAGGCGTGGATCTCCGTGACGCCCGATCCCAGGACCGCCTCCCGGAAGTCGAGGGTCGCGCCGCCCATGACGCCCACGGCCAGGGTCTTCCGGGCCGGGTGCCAACGACCGCGGCGGTGCCCGCCGCCCAGAATGCCGATGACGACGTCGCGCTCCCGCAGGCGCTCGGGCGGCACGGTCGTGGGTCCGGGAGTCCGGCGCGGCGCGACCGCCGCCGGGCCGGCCCGCGCCGGAACCCCCGCCGAGGGCAGGCCGGCCAGGAGCCGGTCCAGCTCCTCCGTCGAGGCGGCCCGGTGCGCGGCGTCCACCCGCCGCTCGAACTCGGCCAGGTCCATCTCGTCGAGCGCGAAGGCCTCGCACAGCGCGTCCACGGTCCGCTGGCGATCGATCCCGGACGGCTGCCCGGACCGCCCACTCCCCTGCGCCGTCACGGCGTCGCCGGCCCCGCAGGCTGCAAGCGGCCGCCCCGGGGCGACGTATGGGAGCTCGAGGAAGGCATCGGCGTCCGGATCGGGAAAACGGAGGCGTAGGCTACCACGCCCGCGCGAGCCGCAGCAAGCGCCGGCGAGCCGCGCCGCCGTCGCCCGCGCTTGACAGAAGCGGGGTCCCGGCGGGGAGATTAGGCGCTCGGGAGCCGCTGCCCGATCCGCGCCCGTCCACCAGCCACCGGAGATCCGACATGCGTCCGTCCGTCCGACCCCACGTCCTCCTCCTCCTCGCACTGGCCCTGGGCCTGGGTGGCTGCGCCACCACGGGCACCGGCTCGAGCCGGGGCAGCGCCAACCTCATCACCATGGAGGAGCTGGAGCCCGTGGCGAACCTGTCGGCCTACGAGGCGGTGCAGCGCCTGCGCCCCCGCTGGCTGCAGTTGCGTGGCGGAACCGACGTCCCGCCGGTCGTGTTCCTGGACGGGTCCAACATGGGAGGGCCCGATGTGCTGCGCAGCATCCAGGCCAGCACGGTCCAGCAGATCCTCTTCCGCAGCGGCTCGGACGCCACCACGCGCTACGGCACGGGATTCGGCGGCGGCACCATCGAGGTGACCACCCGCTAGGACCCTCGTCGCGGTGGAAAGGGGCGCCGGGAGGGAGCGCCGGCGCCCCTTCACCCCGCCAGGAAGCGGCGGGCGAAGGCCTCGAGCACGCGAGCGCACGTCTCGATCTCCGCCACGGGCGCGGACTCGTCCGCGCCGTGGGCCAGGGCGATGTCGCCGGGCCCGAAGCAGACCGCGGGGATGCCCGCCTCGTTCAGGAAGGCGGCGTCCACCCAGGCCGTCATTCCTTCCACCCGGGGCTCGATCCCCTCGGCCCCGCAGGCCTCCAGCAGCCCCCGCACCACCGGCGCGTCCACCGGCACCTCGGTTCCCGGCCGGTCCAGCGTCACGCGCAGCTCCGCGTCCAACCCCTCGGTCGTGGCAGCGAGGGCATCCAGCGCGTCGCGGAACTCGGCCTCCACGTCGGCCGTCCGCTCGCCGGGAAGCGTTCGCCGCTCCAGCACGATCTCGCAGCGCTCCGGGTAGACCGACGCGGCGCTCCCGCCCCGGATCGTCCCGGCATGGAAGGAGGGATGGCCCAGCAGAGGATGGGGCGTTCCCTCCCGCAGCGCCCGGCCCAGCGGCGCCAGGGCCGCCAGGTAGAGCCCCGCGTGGAAGACGGCGTCGATCCCCCGGTCGGGACGCGACCCGTGGGCCGCCCGGCCCTGGAACGCCGCCTCGATCCACACGAAGCCCTTGTGGGCGGTCATCACCGCCAGGCTGGTGGGCTCGCACACGACCGCGGCGTCCGCGGTGAAGCCGCCCTCCACGAGGGCCTGCATGCCCACGCTCGCGTGCTCCTCGTCGGCGGTGAGCGCCACCACCAGCTCGCCCCCGTGCCCCTCGCGCGCCAGGGCCGCCGCGGCCGCGAGCAGCGAGGCGACACCGCCCTTCATGTCGCAGGCGCCGCGGCCCAGGAGCCGCCCGCCCACCACCGTCGCGGCGAACGGGAGCACCGTCATCGCGGCCACGCCCACCGTGTCGAGGTGCCCGTTGAGCAGGAGGGAGGGCCCGGGCGAGCCGTGCCGGGCCAGCACGTTGAAGCGGCCGGGCGCGACCTCGTCCAGGGAGACCTCGAAGCCCCACGCCCGCAGCCACCCGGCCGCCATCCTCGCGACCGCTTCCTCGCCGGCGCCGTCCTCCTCCAGGAGGGGATTCACGGAAGGGACCGCCACCAGCGCCCGGGCCAGGGCCAGTGCGTCTCCGGCGGCCGCGTCGGCCGCCACTTCGTCGGCTCGGGAGGGATCGATCACGTCCTGGGCTCCTGTCGGATTTCCGTCGGCTTCTTCGGGTTTCCGGCACCCCACCTTCGCGTCGCCCGGTCGGAGCGGCCGCATCGTCCGCCCAACCGCGGCCTTTCTGGCCATTGCCCGTGTGCCGGCGGGGGGGCATGTTTCATGCTCGAAGATCCCCTCCGCATGACTTCCTTCCTCGATGGAGGCCCTATCCGAACCCTCGCCGTCAGCCTCATCGGAGCCGCCGCGATCGCAGCCGGTCTCGTCTTCATCCGGCAGCAGAAGCAGACCGACACCACGCAGCGCCTCAAGCAGGCGCCCGCGGGCGAGACCGTGCCGGCCAGCATCTCCCTGGAGCGACTCAGGGAGCTGGGGTACTGAAAAAGCGGCGGGAGCGGAGCGCTCGCGCCCCACTCCCGCCGCCGGTCCCGCCCGGAGCACGCTTCGCTCAGAAGTGGTCCCGGTTCTTCTCGATGTAGGTCGTCCACTCGGGGGGCACGTCGGTGTCCGGGAAGATCGCCTGGACCGGGCACTCCGGCTCGCACGCCCCGCAGTCGATACACTCGTCGGGATGGATGTAGTACTGGTCGTCGCCTTCGTAGATGCAGTCCACCGGGCAGACCTCGACGCAGCTCGCGTCCTTGGTTCCGATGCACGGCTCCGTGATGATGTAGGTCACTTCCCCTCCGTCCGTCCAGGATCGCTCCCGGAGACGCGTGGAGGCGCCTCCCGGCCGGCTAAGAATGGACGAAGCCCTATGGGGCCGCAAGCCTGGTAGAGCCTTCCCGCGCGTCCCTTCCGGGGCCCGCCCCACCTCGGTGGCTCGCGCTTCCCGGGCGACACTCCACCTACGCTCCGGCGTATAGTCCGTAGCGTGGAGCGCGTCCTTCCGGCGGAGCCGACCATGATCCGCATCGTTCCCCTCTTCCTCGCGACGATCCTCGCCGCGGCCGGGGCGGGGAGCGCAGCGCAGGAGCCCACGGGCTCGGTGGAGGGCATCGTCCACGACAGCACCAGTGGCCTTCCTCTCGCCGACGCCGCGGTCTTCCTGTGGGACACGCCGCACCGCACCGCGACCGACGCCACCGGCCGGTTCACGCTGGATTCGGTGCCGGCGGGTGCCTACGACCTCCTGTTCTTCCACGAGCGCCTCGCGAGCCTCGGGCTGTCGGCCGGGCCGGTGCAGGTGCGCGTCCGGCCCGGAGAGCGGGTCTCCGTGGACCTGGCGACTCCCTCCATGGAGACGGTCCTGGGCGGTCTCTGCGCCCTGGAGGAGGGCGAGGGATCCGCCGCCGCGGTGGGCCGGGTGAGCGACGCCACCTCGGGAGTGTCGCTGCCGGGCGCGCGTGTGCACGTGTCATGGGTGCCGGAAGGCGGTCGCGCGGCCGAGACCCGCAGTGTCCTCAGCGACGATGCCGGATGGTACCGGGCGTGCGCCCTTCCCGCGGGAGAGCGGGTGGCGGTGGTGGCGTCGTTCCTCGACCGCGCCTCGCCGCGGCGCGAGATCAGCCTCGGGCACGACGAGGTGCGCGCCGTGGACCTCGGGGTGGGGACCGCCCGCTCCGCGCGGCTGCGGGGCACCCTGGTGGACGGCCACACCGGCGAGCGGATCGGGGGTGCCGAGGTGTGGCTGGAGGGGACGAGCCGCCGCATGGTCTCCTCCCCCGACGGTGACTTCGCCTTCCCGGAGCTCACGCCCGGCGCCTACACGCTCGGCGTGCGGCACCTGGCCTACGGCAGCCGCACCGACTCGCTGAACCTGTCCGGCGGGAGCGACGTCAGCGTGAGCGTGGCCCTGGACAGCCGGGCCGTCCCGCTGGATCCCATCACCGTGACCGTGGAGGGCGCCGAGCTGGCGGACCGGGCCATCGGCGGCACGCTCATCACCCGCGCCCAGGTCGACGAAATCCGGGGGCGCGCGCGGGACCTGGCGGAGGTGCTCCGGGGGCTGCGGCAGACGGGCATCGTGGTGCGGCGGAGCACCGCCGGGCTCTGCATCGGCTTCACCCAGGGACAGGCCCGCATGTCGTTCCGGGGGGACTGCGTGCCCGCCCTGGTCTACATCGACAACGTGCGCGCGGCGGATCCCCAGGTCGCGGCGACCCTCCCGGTGGAGGCCATCGACCGCATCATCCTGCTGCGCCCGGTGGAGGCGGGAAACCTCTTCGGGATGGGATCCGGCTCCGGCGTGGTGCTGATCTACACGAAGTCGCGCTGAGGCGCGGGACCGTCAGGCGCCCAGCGACGCCCGCCGTGCACGGCACCACGCCCCGAAGCGGCGGGCCAGGAGCGGGTGGGTCCGCTCGGCCACCGGACCGTACACGTCCCTGGCCTCGGTCCACGCGCGCCGGGCCCGGTCCGGGTCCTCCCAGAGATGGGCGTGCCTGACCTGGTCCAGCCGCTCGGCCAGGGCGACGAGCCGCAGGGGCCGCTCGGCCAGAACGAGCGTCTCGGCGAGGTCGGGCGAGCCGGCGGGCGGGATCGCCGCGACCGCGGCGGCCACCTCGCCACCCAGCCGCCGCGCCACCTCCTCCGGCTCCACCCGGAGCGCCTCCCGCTCGCTCTCCACCAGCGCCGCTGCCGCCAGCGCCGTGACGTCGCGCAACTCGGTGTCGAGCAGGAGCACGAGGACGGAGCGGCCGGGGTGGAGGTGGTCGGGGTGATGGTCGTCCAGGTCGCGGCGCGGCTCCATGGCCAACCCCAGCGCGTCGTCCACCAAGCGGCGCTCGGCGGGACCCGCGCTCCCCAGCGTCCACGCCACGCGCGCCGCCATGGCGGCGGCGCGATCGGGAGTGGGCCAGGCGCCGCTCACTCTCGGAAGGCGTGCGCGCGGAAGTGGCGCAGCGTGGCCTCCATGGCGTCCTCGAGCCAGGGCCCCGGGCCGTCGAAGGGGTGCCCCGCGCCGAAGGTGTGCCCTGCCTCCTCCACCCGGTGCAGCCGGGCCCCCGCCGACCGCTGCGCCAGCTCCTCCCCTTCCTCCACGGGCACGGTCTCGTCGGCGGCGCCGTGCACGATCAGCCAGGGCACGGCCACCTCGGCCGCGGCGGCCCCCACGTCGAGGCGGTCCCGGTTCGCCTCCAGGTCCTCCAGGAGCCCCACGTCCAGCGGCATCTGCTGCCCGGTGCGCTTATTGGGAACGTAGAGACGGCCCCCGGAGCGCCACTCGGCACGGGTGGCCGCGCTCCACCGGTCGAACGTCGCCACCGCCGACCACGTCACCAGGGCGTCCACCTCCGGCCGCTCCCGGGCCACCAGGATGGCGTCGCCTCCCCCACGGGAGTGCCCCAGGAGCCCCAGGCGGTCGGGGCGGCGGGGCGTGAGGGCCCCTTCGGCGACCCAGCCCACCACGCTCCCCAGCTCCTCCACCTCCCGTGAGAGGGTGTTGGCGGCGAACGCCTCCAGGTCCGTGAAGCGCTCGGGATCGGCTCCGATGCCGCTGCCGCTGAAGTTGAACGAAACGACCGCGTGCCCCGCGCCGGCCAGGCGGCGGCACACCCACGGAAAGAACCCCCAGTCCTTGAAGCCCTTGAATCCGTGGGCCACCACCACGACCGAGCGCGGCGGCGGGCCGTCGGGGACGTGCACCTCGCCACGGACGCGGCGGCCCTCCACCTCCCGTTCGAAGGGAGCACGGATCATCCTCCCACCGCATCCTTGTCCCAGAGCACGTCGGGGCGGCCCGCCCGGTGGTTCTCCAGGCGCGCCAGGACGAACAGGAGGTCGGAGAGGCGGTTGAGATAGCGGAGGACGCCGTCCTCCACCACGTCGGCGGCGGCCAGCGCGACCACGGCGCGCTCGGCCCGGCGGCAGACGGTCCGCGCCACGTGCAGGGCCGCCGCCCCTGGGGCGCCCCCGGGGAGGACGAAGGCGCGCAGCGGCTCCAGCGCCTCCTGCGCCTCGTCCATCCACCGCTCCATCGCCTCCACGCGTTCCAGGGGCAGGGGCGGGGTCTCGGGACGGCGGCGCTCGCCCCGGGGAGGCGGCGTCGACAGCGACGAGCCCAGGGCGAAGAGATCGTGCTGGACGGTGGCGAGGCGCTCCCGGCTGGCGCCGTCGGCCACCTGCGTCAGGGCCCAGCCGACGGACGAGTTCAGCTCGTCCACGCAGCCGTAGGCGTCCACTCGCGGATGATCCTTGGACACGCGTCCGCCGCCGAAGAGGGCCGTGTCGCCCGCGTCGCCGGTGCGGGTGTAGATGCGCACCCTCAGCGTCCCGTGAAGCGCCGGATGGCCCGGGCCTTCTCGAGGAGCGAGCCCACCTGCTTGCCGGTGGAGGGGTCCTCCTCCCCCGCCGGCAACAGCAGGTCGCGCACGTCCAGGAGCACCTCGATCCAGACCTGGTCGCGCTGGAACTCGAAGTCGAGGCGGGCCATGGCGTCCTTGTCCTCCCGCTCCCGCGCGGAGTCGAACGCGTCGCGATAGACGCCCTCGAGGCTGGAGAGGATGCGGTCCCGGTGGCGCAGGGGAGCCTCCTTGGAGGGGGTGAGCCGGGTGCGGCCATCAAGGCCGGCCGCTAGCTTCCAGGCACGTCATACCTTCGAACCCGCCTGCCATCCGGGTCAAGGACGCACGCGCCATGGAAACCGACAACGCGCAGGATCCCCGCGAGTCGCGGGCGAACGAGCTGTACTGGGAGTCGGACGAGAGCGTCAACCAGATCGCGGACGACCTGGAGCTCTCCAAGGGCACCCTGTACGGCATGATCCACCCCCGGGACGCGGGCCTCCCCTGCCCCGAATGCCGTGGCGGAATGGTCTTCGCGAACCGCACCGCCCGCGACAAGGGCCTGCTGAACTGCCCCGAGTGCGGCCTGGAGGAGGACGAGGACGAGGTCCGCGACCTGTGGGAGGACGTGGGGATCGAGCGCGTGACCGCCGGGGGCTCTCCGGAGGCTCCGCCGGCGCGACTCACGGATCCGGAAGGGCGCCGGGGGCCGGCGCAGTCGGGCATCGGCGTGGAGCGGATCGTCGTGGGCATCGCGCTGCTGGCGGCGGCGGCGGGCTTCGCACTGGGCCGGATCACGAAGCGGAGCTGAGCGGGACGTCCCGTGCCCACCAACGTCCGCGACCCCCGGACGATCGTCACGCCGGACGCCTTCGAGATCGACCCTGCGCTCCTGGGGCTCCCCCTGGCACCGCCGGGACGCCGCTTCTGGGCCATGGCCGTGGACATGGCCGTGGTGGGCACCCTCACCGCGGTCCTCTCCAGCGTCCAGCTCCTTCTGTGGACCGTCATCGGCCTGGTGCTGCTGCGCCTGGCGCTAAGGAGGAGGGGGCGCCCCGTCGGCGAGGCCGCGGGGCTGGTGCTGCGCCTGGCCGTGGGCTGCCTCGGGCTCGGCATCCTGGGCATCGCCCTGCTCGTCTTCGCCGTCGCCCCGCTCTCGGACGGCCGGGAGGGAGCCGTCGAGCGCAGGGTCGCCTCCGCCTTGGAGAGCGCCGCGGCGGCGGGTGCGGGTGACGACGAGACCGTCCGCGCCCTGTCGGGCGTGGACATGGCGGACGCGGACGGCCCGGAGGAGGCGGTGGCGCTGTTCGAGACCGTGCTGGAGGGCCTGGAGGAAGCGCCCCTGGCGGCGAGCCTGAAGCGCCGGATCCTCGTGGCGTCGGTGCCTCCGACGGCCCCCTGGGCCGGTCAGGCCGACTCGCTGGTGGACGTGGCGATGGCCCGCTCGGCGGCCGGCGACGCCGGGCCGGGGGGGCCGGATCCCGAAGCCGAGCCCGATCCTTTTGTGGACGTGTCGGCCGCCGCCGACACGATCGAGGCGCTCTCCGGGGAGGTGGCGGACCTGCGCCGGGCGCTGGAGGCCGAGCGTTCGGCGCGGGAGGAGCTCGCGGCCGAGCTGGAGTCCGGCGGCTCCGGCGCCGCCGCCTTGGCCACCCTCCTGAGGGACGTGTGGGAGCAGCTGGGATCGGCCATCGGCCTGTGGAGCATCTACTTCACCGTGCTCCTCACCGTCTGGAACGGTCAGACGGTCGGCAAGCGTTTGCTGGGCATACGGGTCGTGGGTCTCGACGGCTCGCGCATCGGCTGGTGGCACGCCTTCGAGCGGGCGGGAGGCTACGTGGCGGGGCTGGCCACGGGGCTCCTCGGCTTCGCGCAGGTGTTCTGGGATCCGAACCGCCAGTGCATCCACGACAAGATCGTGGGTACGGTGGTGGTCGACGAGCGTGCCGAGCGCGTCCCCGGGGCCTGGCAGGAGGCCTGGGCCGCCACGGCGACACACAACCACGGAAAGACGGAGCCATGACCAGCCGCTTCAGCCCCGAAACCGTCCCGGAATCCCGCGAAGGAAGCCGCACCATAGACGAGCGCTTCGCCCAGCGCATCGTGATGGCCGTGCCGGACCGGCACAGCCCCCGGCTCCACCGGGTCATCGAGCTGGTGAACGCCGACGACGACCTCTACGGGCTGTGGATCGCGGCCAACGTGAACGCAATCGAGCGCCTCGGCATGACCGATCACGGGCCGGTGCACGTGAAGATCGTCATGAACATCGCCGTGCGCATGCTGCGCCTCCTGGCGGACGCCGGCGTGGAGCCGGCGGTGACGCGCCACTACGGGCTGGAGGCGCAGGACGCCGAGGTCGTCGTGGCGCTGGCGTCGCTGCTCCACGACATCGGCATGTCCGTCCACCGGGCCGACCACGAGGCGTTCTCGCTCTTCATCGCCCGAGACAAGCTGAGGGACATCCTCGCGGAGGTGTATGAGCCCCGTACCGCCACCATCGTGCGCTCGGAGATCCTGCACGCCATCATCGCCCACCGCTCCGGCGGCCATCCGCTGACCCTGGAGGCGGGCGTGGTGCGCATCGCCGACGCCCTGGACATGGCCAAGGGCAGGAGCCGCATCCCCTTCGACGCCGGCTCGCTCTCCATCCACTCGATCTCGGCGCAGGCCATCGACGCCGTGCACATCGAGAAGGGCGACGAGCGGCCCATCCGGCTGGTGATCGAGATGACCAACTCGGCGGGGGTCTTCCAGCTCGACCAGCTCTTCCGCGAGAAGCTCAAGGGGAGCGGCCTCGAGCCCCACCTCGAGGTCGAGGCGAAGATGGAAGGCGAGACGGAGAAGCGGATCTTCAAGCAGTTCAGGCTCTAGGGGCGGCGGGAGCGCGCGTGCTCGACGTCTCCATCTCCTTCCCGCTGGCGTTCCTGGCGGGCATGGTGTCGTTCCTCTCGCCGTGCGTGCTTCCGGTGGTGCCGAGCTACCTGGCGTTCGTGTCGGGGCTCACGCTGGAGGAGCTGCGCGCGGGCCAGGACGTGCCCCACGCCCGCCGGCGGGCGGTGGTCAACGCGGTGCTCTTCGGCGTGGGGTTCGGGCTCGTCTTCATGACCCTGGGCGCCGGGGCCAGCGCCGCCGGCCAGGCGTTCAATCGCGCGCTGCCGTGGATCACGCGGCTCGGAGGCGTACTGGTCGTGGTCTTCGGGCTCCACCTGATGGGCGTGCTCCGGCTCGCTGCCCTGGCCCGGGAGGTGCGGTTAGATTGGACCGACCGGCCCGCCGGCCCGGTGGGGTCCCTGTTGGTGGGCGTCGCGTTCGGCGCGGGCTGGACGCCGTGCGTCGGCCCGATCCTCGCTTCCATTCTCCTGTACGCCGGCTTCGAGGGGACCGTGCTCCATGGCACCCTGCTGCTGGGCGCCTACGGCCTGGGGCTGGCGGTGCCGTTCGTGGGCGCGGCGGCCGGCTTCAACTGGTTCCTGGCGGGGCGCGCGAAGGTGCGCCGCTGGGTGCTGCCGCTGGAGCGCGCGGCCGGAACCCTGCTGGTTCTCATGGGACTTCTCATGGTGAGCGGTCACTACGCCGCCATCAACCGCTTCCTGGCCGGCCTCGGACAGCTCGTGACACTGGAGTCGATGTAGTGGAGAAGAGCACGATCACCCCCGGGCGCGCGCGCCGCGCCGTGGCCTCGTTGGCCGTCCTCACTGTTTTGGCGGCCTGCGCGGGCCCGGACGACGACGCCCCCGCCGCCGATGCGCGGGCGAGCTCGCCGGACCATGCCGCGGCCAACGGCGAGGCGGGCGCTCCGGACGAGGCGGGCCTGAACGGCGCCTCGTACCGCCCCGGCCCCCCCGTGGCCGACCCCGGGTCCAGCCGCGCGGGGCCCTCCCCCGCCGAGGAGCCCTCCCGCGCCGGCCAGGTGGCCGTCGATTCGCTGGGATTCACCCGGGGACGCGCCGACGCGCCGGTCCGGATCGTCGAGTTCAGCGACTTCGGGTGCGGCTACTGCCGGCAGTTCCACGAGGAGGCGTGGCCGGTGCTCCATCGCGACTACGTGGAGACCGGCAAGGTCCAGTGGAAGATGATTCCGTTCGACGTGGGCATGTTCCCCCACGCGCGCCAGGCCGTGCTGACCGGCGAGTGCGCGGGCGAGCAGGGGCGCTTCGAGGACGTGCGCGAGCGGCTCTTCGAGGAGCAGCGGACCTGGAAGGGGGGCTCCAGGAGCCAGGCGCTGGACCTGTTCAGGGATATCGCCCGTGACGAGGATCTGGACATGGACCGCTTCAACCGGTGCATGGGCCAGGGATGGCGGGCGGCCCGGGTGGACGCGTCCAACGCGCTGGCCCGCCAGCTCGGCGTGCGGGGGACCCCCACGTTCTACATCCTGGGCATGGGCATCATCCCGGGCGCGTTGCCCGCCCAGGATTTCGCCGACGTGCTCGACCGGGCGCTGGCGGCGCGGGCGGCCGAGGCGGGATCCTGAAACGGGCGCTGCTCGCGGCCGTGGCGGCGGGCTGCGCCGCGAGCGGAGGAGGTCCCGGGTGCCGCGCCGTGGAGGGTCCGCTGGCGCTCCCGCCCGCGCTGAACGAGGCGTCGGGCGTGGCGATGAGCCGGCGCCACGAGGACGTCGTCTGGATCCACAACGACTCGGGGGAGCCCGAGCTCCACGCCGTGGGCCCGCGGGGGCAGGCGCTGGGCATCTTCCAGCTCGACGTGCGCCGCGCCCGGGACTGGGAGGACGTGGCCGTCGGCCCCTGCGCCGACGGCGGCGACTGCCTGTACATCGGCGACGTCGGAAACAACTACGCCGAGGCGGACACGGTTCGTGTGCTGCGCGTGCGCGAGCCGGCCGAGCCCGGGGCCGGCGGCACCCTCGCCGTCGAGTCGTTCGCCATGGTCTTCGACGGCACGCCCCACGACCTGGAGTCGCTCTTCGTCCTGCCCGACGGCGCCCTCTACCTGGTGGGCAAGGGCGGCAACGAGCCCGTGACGCTGTTCCGCTACCCCATGCCGCTGCGCTCCGACACCACCGTCACGCTGGAGGCGGTCCAGCGCCTGAGCGAGGTGCCCCGCTCGCTGCCGCGCCAGGTCACCGGCGCCGACACCGAGCCGGGAAGCTCCCGGGTGGTGCTCCGGACCTACGAGACGCTGGTCTTCCACCGCATGGACGGCGACACGCTGGTGCCGGTCGAGGACGGGGTCGTGAGCCTGCGCACGCTGCGGGAGAGCCAGGGCGAGGGCGTGGCCTGGGGGCCCGGGGGGCGCATCGTGGTGGTGAGCGAGGCAGGGCCGCTGGGGAGGGACGGAGGTATGACGGTGCTGACCTGCCGGATCGGCTGACCGCCAGGCGGATGGCGGCGCCTCATGTGGGCCTCGCTTCCACCCCCGTCTGCGCCAACGCCTGCTCGACGAGCTGCCGGTCCAGCGTGGCGTCGATGGACTGGAAGCCGGCGAGCGCCTCCTGCCACGCCGTGCGGGCCTCGTCGGGCCTGCCCCGCAGGAGCCGCAGCGATCCGATCTCCCGCTGGATCTCCGACAGGACGAGCACATCCTCCGCCTCGCGGGCCATGTCGAGGGCCTCGCCGAGCAGCAGGTCCGCCTCCTCGTAGCCCCGCCTCTCCCGGGCGAGGACGCCCTGGAACTTGCGGACCTCCGCTTTTCGCAGGAGGTCGTCGCCGGAATCGACGATCTGCCGCGCGCGCACCAGGGCGCGTCCCGCTTCCTCGTGCCGTCCCTCGGCGATGAGCCCCTCCGCCAGGTTCGTGAGAAGGGCCGCCTCCATGGCGCCGTCTCCCCGTCCGCGTGCGATGGCCAGCCCCTGCTCGAACGCCTGCTCGGCCCTGGAGTGCTGTCGGAGGTCGTTGAGGAGCATGCCCATGTTGTTCAGGACCCACGACCGGGCCTCGTCGTCGCGAATCTGGTCGAAGGCGCGCAGGCTGGCGCGGTAGCGCGCCAGCGCGGCGTCCAGGTCGCCACGGATATTGGCCAGCACGCCGAGATTCTGCTCGATCATCCCCGCGAGGCGGATCTCCCCGGCCTCGGCGGCGAGGCGTCCGGCCCGGCCATAGAGGTCCTCCGCCGCGTCGAGGTCGCCGCGCCGCTGGGCCATGGCCGCGGAGCAGTTGAGCGCCGCCGCCTGGCCCGCGGCCGTGCCCGCTTCCCGGGCGGTCCGCAGGCTTTCCTCGTAGAAGCGCTCGGCCTCGCTCGTCCTGCCCATGTCCCGATGGACCGATCCGATCCAGCGGAGAAGGTTCGCCGTCATCGGCGTGGGAGGGGCCCCGGAGATGATGCGCAGGGCGGCCCGGTAGCTCTCCAGGGCGTCCGTCAGCCGCCCCTCCTGCTCGCTCTGTCGGGCGTCGCGGGCGAGGCTCACCGCGCGCCCGAAGGGCTCCGACCAGGACTCCGAGGGTGGTGCTCCATCCGTGCCGGACATGATCCGTCTCACCTCCCCGTCAGTTCGTGGCGATGACGTAGCCGGAGAAGTGGACGATCTCGAGGGTCGCCACGTTCACGTCACCGAGCAGGGTGACGTCGAGGAGCTCCAGCGGGCCCACCTCCGGGAGGAGATCCCCCTCGAAGTACGCGCCGGTGAGCCGGGAAAGAAGGTCCGGGTCGGCGGCGGCTTCGGTCTCGTTCAGGTTCTGATGGAAGCGTGCCGGCTTCCTGAGCTCCAGCCCATGGGGCTCGAAGTGGTAGCCGACCAGGTCGCCCGCCGGAGACGTGATCGTGATGCGGACCTCGCCGCGGAGCGCCCCCGTCGGAATCACGAGCTCGAGCCCGGCATCCTGCAGGGAGAGCACGCCGCCCTCCGGGCCGATCACGGCGGAGACGACCTGCTCGTCCAGGAAGCGGGTGCGCTCCAGCACCTCGACCGGAGCCAGGACGCCGGCCAGGGTCCCGAGGAGCGACGCGGAGGGTTCCGTCTCCGGGGCGGTGGACGCGGGGCGGTCGGCGCACGAGCCGAGCACCAGCGCGAGCGAGAGCGTCGCCAGCAGCGACGCGAGACCACGGGGATGGCGCATTGGGGGGGCGTCCTGTCGGGGTTGGGTGGGCGCCTCGCTGGGACGGCGTCCGTGTCCGTCGGGCCGCCGAACCCGTCGAGTCCTTCCGTCGCCGAGCGTTACACGCGTCTCCCTCCAGCGTTACAGGCGCTCACTGACGTTTCGTCGAAATGCAGGGGAAAAACAAACATACGGGCCGTTGAAAGATTGTTTGCGGCGATACCGCATGTGCAACGTTTGTCTCGACACCGCTGGCGTCTCCTCCACCCCGCCCGCACATTGCCGGCCCCACCGAACACCCCATCCCAGGAGAGTCCATGCACCGCCGATCCGCCGGCCGGGCCTTCGGCATCCTCGCCGCCCTCACCGTCGCCGGCTGCGCCTCGACGCCGGCGACCGCCTCCCCGCAGCAGCGCTCCGCCGCGGCGGCGACGAACGGCGCCGACCTGCCCACCATCGAGGCGCACGTCTCGGACATGGAGGCGATCGACGGCTTCATGCCCCTCTACTGGGACGCGGACGAGGGCGAGCTGTGGCTCGAGATCGGCCGCTTCGACGAGGAGCTCCTCCACTACGTCTCGCTGCCCCAGGGCCTGGGGCAGAACGACCTCGGGCTGAACCGGGGCGACCTGGGCCCGTCGCACGTCGTGGTCTTCGAGAAGGTGGGGCCCCGGGTCCTCATGAGGCAGCTCAACCACGGCTTCCGCGCCACCAGCGACGATCCCCTGGAGCGCAAGGCCGTCGAGGACGCCTTCGCCTCCTCCGTGCTGTGGGGCTTCGAGGCCGCCGCCGCCACGGGCGAGCGGGTGCTGGTGGACGCGACGGACTTCTTCCTCCACGACTGGCACGGCGTCGTGCAGTCGCTCCGGCGATCGAACCAGGGCACGTTCCGCCTGGACGACTCCAGGAGCGTGGTCTACCTGCCCCGCACCCGCGGCTTCCCGCAGAACACGGAGGTCGAGGTCTCGCTGACCTTCACCTCGGACCAGCCGGGGGCGCTGGTGCGCAGCGTCACCGAGACGGCCGGAGCCCTCACGCTGCGCCAGCACCACTCCTTCGTGGAGCTGCCCGAGCTGGGCTCCTACGAGCCGCGCCGCCACGACCCGCGCTCGGGCTACGGCGCCGTCTCGTACCGCGACTACGCCACCCCCATCGACCAGCCGCTGGAGCAGCGCTTCATCCGGCGCCACCGGCTGGAGAAGCGCAACCCCTCGGCGGCCGTGAGCGCGCCGGTGGAGCCCATCGTCTACTACCTGGACCCGGGCACGCCCGAGCCGGTGCGCTCCGCCCTGATGGAGGGCGGCCAGTGGTGGGACCAGGCGTTCCAGGCGGCCGGCTACGAGGGCGCGTTCCGGATGGAGATCCTGCCCGACACGGCCGACCCCATGGACGCGCGTTACAACGTGGTGCAATGGGTGCACCGCTCCACCCGCGGCTGGAGCTACGGCGCCTCCATCACCGACCCGCGCACCGGCGAGATCCTCAAGGGCCACGTGACGCTGGGGTCACTGCGCGTGCGCCAGGACTACCTCCTGGCGGAAGGCCTGCTCTCGCCCTACGAGGGCGGCGACGTCCCCGACCCCGCCATGGCCGAGATGGCGCTCCAGCGCATCCGCCAGCTCTCCGCCCACGAGATCGGCCACACCATCGGCCTCTCGCACAACTACATCTCGTCGGCCCAGCGCGACGCCGGCGCCCAGTCGGTCATGGAGTACCCCCACCCCAGGGCCCGCCTGGAGGGCGGCCGGGAGGCCGACGCGTTCCTCGAGCGGCTCGAGCGCACCCTGCGGGCGAGCGTCGATCCCGATCGCGTGGACCGCGAAGGCCTCCTCTCCCCCGAGGCGCTCGCGGCCCTCCACGAGTGCGGCGCCTTCCGCATGAAGCTCCCCCGCTCCGTGGGCGGGCTCGGCTTCACCCAGCGGGACTACAACCGGGCGGCGGCCCTGGCGGCCTCGGGCCGCCGGGTCGGCGCCCTGGACGCCGACATGAACGGCCCCTCCCTGGCCCGCATGCTGGCGGCCCGCGGCCCGCTGGGCGACGGCCCCGGCGGCATCTCGCCCGCCCGGGGCGTGGAGGGGGTGGGGGTGGTCTCCATGGAGCTCCTCCAGGGCGAGTCCGACGCGCCCCTGCGCTGGCGCGAGCCGTCGAGCGGCGGCTGGCTCTGGCAGAGCTCCATGGAGACGGGGGCCCTGCGCGAGTTCCTCTCGGACGTGGCCTGGGGCGCGCTGGACGTGCTCCTGGTGGACGTTCCGCCGGGCACCGACAAGATCGCGCGCCTCCTCGAGCTGGTGCCCTCGCCCCACCGCGCGCTCCTGGTCACGACCCCGTCCGAGGCCGCCCGCGCCGTGGTGGCGCGCTCGGCGCGGCAGCTGCGGGAGGCCGCGGTGGACGTGGGGCTGGTGGCGAACATGACCGCCTGGGTCTGCCCCGACTGCGGCAGCAGCACCGATCTCTTCCCCGCCGCCGGGGCCGAGCGCCTCGCCGACGAGACAGGGCTCCCGCTGCTGGCCCGCATCCCCTTCGACCCCCGCTTCGGCGCCGACACCGACGCCGGCCGGCCGTTCGTCCTCGAGCGCCCCGACCAGCCGGCTGCCCGGGCCTTGTGGGCCCTGGCCGACGCGCTGATGGCCGCCGAGCCGGCCGCGGCCGGCGCTCCGCTCCGGGAGGAGCCATGAAGTTCCTGTGCGTCCCCTGCGACGAGGTCATGACGTTCGCCGACCGGCAGGTGCCCGGCGACGGCACGCTGGCGGCCGTCTTCGGCTGCCCCGGCTGCGGGCGGGAGATGGCCATGCTCACCAACCCGTACGAGACCCAGATGGTGAGCAGCCTGGGCGTGAAGATCGGGGGGCGGACCGTGCCCGAGCAGCCCATGGAGCTGGTGCGGACGACCCTCGAAGGCGGAGGCGAGGCCGCCTTCGTCGAGGAGGACGCCCCGGCGGGGGCCGGCGCGCCCGCCCCCCCGGGCCCCGTGACGTGGTCGCCCGAGGCCGCCGACCGCCTCACGCGGGTCCCCTCCTTCGTGCGCGGCATGGTGAAGCGCATCTACGCCGACTGGGCGCGGGAGCGGGGGCTGGGCGAGATCACCCCGGAGGTCATGGACCGGGCCCGCACCGACCTGGGGCTCGAGGGGATGTGAGGTGAGCGGCACCCTCGACGCCCGGGCGCGCAAGTTCCGCCAGGCCGCGTTCGTCTACCTGCACGTGGGCCTCCTCTACGAGGCCGCCGTGCTGGTGATCGCGCGCCAGGGTCTCCTCGAGGACCGGGGGCCGGTATGGGTGTGGCTTCTGGCCGGCGCCGCCGTGGTGGCGGTGGTCTTCTGGGCGCTGTGGAGCCTGCAGAACGCGTGGGTCGCCCGTGCCGTGTGGGCGGCGAACGTGTTCCGGCTGCCGGCGCTCATCGGGGGCGCCTTCTTCGCCGCGCCCGCCGCGGGCGTGCCGCCCTCCTTCTACATGGTGGCGCTGGGCGTGGTGGTCGGGAACATGTGGATGCTGGCCCGGGCGGGCTGGGACCTGTGAGGGCCGCATCCTCCGCCCGGTCGATCGCTCGCCGGGCGCCGGACCGCCCGCGGGCCGATCCGCCCCGCCCGGCTGCCTCCGTCTCGCTGCGCGGCGCCACCTACCGGCACGTGCCGGGCGGCCCCGACGCGCTGGCCGAGGTCGACCTCGAGGTGGAGCCGGGCGAGGTCGTGGTGCTGCTGGGTCCCAACGGCTCGGGCAAGAGCACGCTCCTCCACCTCCTCGCGGGGCTCCTCGAGCCCACGTCCGGCGACGTGCGCGTCCTCGGGCAGGCCCCCTCCCGTGCGGGGGCGGCCCACCGCCGCCGGGTCGGGGTGGCCGCCGACGCGCCCGCCCATTTCGACGCCCTGGACGGCATGGCCAACGCGGTGGCCATGGGGCGGGCGGCCGGCGTTCCCGCCTCCGCCGCCAGGGCCCGGGCCCGGGAGCTGCTGGATCGCTTCGCCCTCTCGGGGTAGGGCCCCAAGCCGGTGGGCGCGTGGTCGTACGGCATGCGGCGCAAGCTCCTCGTGCTGGAAGCCTTCCTGCACGATCCGGCCGTCCTCCTCCTGGACGAGCCGGGCCTGGGGATGGACGTGGACGGCCGGGGCGTGCTGGCGGCCCTCCTGGACGAGGCGGCCCGCCGCGACGCGGCCGCGGTGGTGGCCCTCAACGATCCGGCCCTGGCGGCCGACGTGGCCCACCGGGTGGTGTTCCTGCTCAGGGGCCGAAAGATCGCGGACGCCTCACCGGCCGCCCTCCTGAGCGACCTCTCCGGCCGCACCACCATCGAGGTGTCGTGGGCGTCGCCCCCCGCCCGTCCGGTGGTCTGGCCCGACGGAGTCCGGGGCCGCGTCGAGGACGCCGGCATCGAGGCCGAGGTGGACGACGCCCGGGCCCTCCCGGACGTGTTGCGCGCCCTCCAGGACGCAGGCGCTACGGTGGCCGGCGTGCGCGTCCGCGAGCCCGACCTGTCCGACGTGTTCCGCCGCCTCACCGGCGAGTCCTGGGCACCGTGACGCTGGCGTGGCGGCTCGAGTGGAGCGCGGCCCTGGCCCGCAGGAGGCTCCTCCTCCTGAACGTGTGCATTCCCCTGCTACTCGTGGCGCCCGTGGCGCTGGCCGGCGCACCGGCCCATCACGCCGCCGCCGTCTACGCCGTCCTCTTCGTCCTCTTCGGCACCTTCGGCTCCGCCATCCCCCTGGTCCGCGACGCCGAGTCCGGGCTGGTGGCCCGCCTCCACCTGGCCGGCCAGCCGGGCGCGGCGCTCCTCCTGGGGCGCGCATCGGCGGGCGCAGCCCTGGACGGCGCAGAGCTCGCTCCCGCACTCGCCCTGGCCCTGATCGTGGGCGGCGGGGGCCCGGGCGAGGCGGCGGCGGCGCTGGCGGCGCTCCTCGCGGCGCTCCTCCTGGCCAACCTGGTGGGGGTGTGGGTGGCCGCGGCCGCCCGCTCCCTGGCCGAGGCGGCGCTGTTCGCCTCGGTGGCCGCCCTGCTCCTCCTCCACGCCGGCGGCGCGTTCCGGAGCCCGGCGCCCGGAAGCGTCGCGGCGGCGGTGGAGACGGCGGTCCCGTTCCGGCTCCTCCACGAGACGCTGCTGGCTGCCTCCGGGAGCGCGCCCCCGCCGGGGCCGGCGGCCTGGTGGGTGGGCGCGGCCGCGCTGGCCACCGCCGTGGCGGGGACGGCCGCCGCGGCTCCCCGACTGGCCCGCATCCTCGCCCGCGCGCCCTTCGGCTGACCGCGGCGCGCCGGTTCTCCGCCCGCCGTTGACTTCGCCGAGAGGGGCTCCGTATACTGCCCCCCGTTCTCCCCATGATCAGTTCGGCGACGGCGCCGCATTCTGCGGCCATCGCCAAGGATGGATCCTCCGATGACCCGCGGTCCCTCGGGACCGCCGGCCCATAGATTCGCGGCCGCTCGCGGCCGGGTTCAAAGAACGGCGGCGACCGGCGGGTCCGGCGCCGTGCCCACACCCTGAAACAGACCGGCACCCCCCGGGGGGCGCCGGCCTGATCAGGCCTCGCCGGCGGTTCGGCGGGGTCCGCACAACGACCCAGAGCCGGACGTCCCACGGGGCGCCGGATCCGGATAGAAGCGTTCGCTTCACTACAGGTCGAAGCTACGCACCGGCCGCCGAGCGGCCGGCGCTGCAACGGGATAAGCAACAGCTCCACCACCACCCTGGCCCTGCGGGGCTCGAGGGTCCCGTAGCTCCAGGGATCCCCACTTGGGAGGAGCACGCACCCGAGCGCCGGTCCGGCCGGACGGAAGTGGCACTGCGGACCCATGCGCCGAGGCGTCGATGACGTATCAGGAAGTTCTCGTTCCCGTGGATAATTCGGACCACTCCCACTGGGCGGTGGACCGTGCCATCGAGCTGTGTCGCCGCTCGGGCGGCCGCATCACGGGCAACCACGTCTACGCCGCCCGCCTCCACGACGTGCGCTTCCGGCAGCTCGAGACCGGGCTCCCCGCCCAGTTCCAGACGCCCCAGGAGATCAAGCGGCAGCGCAAGGTCCACGACAAGCTGATCGAGAAGGGCCTCCAGCTCATCAGCGACTCCTTCCTCGACCAGACGGAGAAGCGCTGCAGGGAGGCCGAGGTCCCCCTCACGCGGCAGCTCCTCGAGGGCATCAACTACGAGGAGATCATCCGCGAGGCCAACGGCGGCGCGGGCCGCCTCCCCTCGCTCATCGGCTTCGACCCCAACATCGCCCACAAGTACGACGGCGGGGACGCGGTGCGCAGCGACGTCCGCCTGGGCGACGACGGCCGCATCGTGGCCGAGGACGAGGAGCAGGACGAGAAGCTGGCCGGCTCCAGCGGACGCGACTACGACCTGCTCGTCATGGGCGCCCACGGCATCGGCAAGCAGCCGTACAGCCAGATGGGCGGCGTGGTGGGCCGCGTCATCCGCAAGGTCGAGCGGGACACGCTGATCGTGCGCGACGACCGGCCCCTGGAGGGCGGGCGCTGGATGGTGTGCGTCGACGGCTCGTCGTACGCCTACAAGGCACTGCGCGTGGCGCTGGAGATGGCCCGCGAATACGGGGCGAAGCTCTTCGTGTGCAGCGCCTTCGACGTGGAGTACCACCACGCGGTCTTCGGCAACATCAAGGACGTCCTGAGCGTCCAGGCCTCCAAGGTCTTCAAGTTCGAGGAGCAGGAGGAGCTCCACAACAACATCATCGACAAGGGGCTCCTCAAGCTCTGCCAGGCCAATCTGAAGCGCGCCGAGGTCATGGCCGAGGCGTATCCCGACGTGGATTTCGAGACCCAGATCCTCATCGGGAAGCCCTTCCAGTGCATCCTCCAGTGGGCCGAGGAGATCGAGCCCACGCTGATGGTGGTGGCGCGCCACGGCGGCCACCGGGTCGACGGGACGGACCTGGGCTCCCAGGCCGAGAACCTGGTGCGCCTCGTCGACACCAACGTCCTCCTGATCGGCACCACCGACGTGCGCCCCGACGAGATCCCCTGGATCGAGGAGGACGGAGAGAAGGGGCTCGAGTGGGCGCCCGCCGCCGAGGTGAGGATCCTGCGCGTGCCCCCCTTCGCCCTGGGCATCGCACGCAAGGCGGTGGAGGAGTATGTGTTGGACAACTACGGCCCCGGCGCCAACGGGACCTATCGCGACGAGGCCGTCCAGCTCATGGTGGACCGGGCCAACGCGGAGCGCGCCGGGAACGGAAACGGCGCCTCCGCGTCGGTGAGAGGTGGCTCCGGGGAGGGCGCTCCGGAAGGCGCCCGGGCTCCCCTCTCCTCGGTGCCGCCCCTGGGCTCCGACGGCCTCCCCATGGTCACCAACGAGCGGCTGGACGAGGCCATCACCAAGCTGCTGCCCACGCACATGCAGCTCATCATGGGCATCGGCACCGCCGAGGAGCTCGCCCTGGCCGAGGTGAAGGCCCAAGAGGCCATGAAGCGTACCACCGTGGAGGGGAGCGACGCCGACCCCGTGCCCGCCGTGCCCACCATCAGCGTCAAGTGCCCGTACACCGGGCACGTCACCACGCGGGAGCGCGCGGCCAAGGATCCGGTGGTCTGGACGGAGGAGGCGTTCCAGCGCCTGGCGGCGGTCCCCCTAATCGCGCGGCCCCTCGCCCGCAACACGGTGGAGCGCTTCGCCCGCGAGCACTCGTTCTGGCGCGTGACCACCATGGTCATGGACGAGAACAAGCAGGCCATGATCGAGGCCGACGAGTTCGACATGGACACCATGCTCGTCATGTTCCGCGAGATGCAGACGAAGCAGCTCCGGGCGCAGGCCGAGGGCGTCGACGGCCTCACTCCCGAGATGCGCCGCTTCATCGAGGAGGCCAAGGCCAGCGGCGTCACGCGCTGCCCCATCCGGGACGTGGCGGAGCAGGTCGACAAGTGTCCGGTGGAGATGAAGACCGTCTCGCCCGCCGACGCGAAGGCCGCGGTGGAGAGGTTCATGGCCGAAGCGGGCGACGGCGGCGGACAGGGCAAGGCCTCCGCCCGGGCGGAGCCCGCCTCCGACGACGCGCACGCGGGGGCAGGCGACTGATCATGGCTTCCCGCGCGGCGCTCCCCACCCTCGACACACCCTTTCCGGGGCTGGCCGACGTGCCGGCTCCGGAAGCGTCGGACGGGGACGCGCACGCCCTCCTCCCCCACGTGGTGGCCTGGAACCTCACGCGCCACTGCAACCTGGCCTGCGCACACTGCTACATCAGCGCGGGCTCGTGGCACGCGGCCGCGGGCGAGCTCGCGACGGACGACTGCCACCGGATCGTGGACGAGCTCCTGGCGGTGAACCCCTCGCCGGTCCTCATCCTGTCGGGCGGCGAGCCGCTGCTCCGCGACGACCTGGAGGAGATCGCCTCGCACGCGTCCGAGGGCGGCGCCACCGTGGTGGTGGGCACCAATGGAACGCGGCTCAGCGAAGCGCGCATCGAGTCCCTCAAGGCGGCCGGCGTGAAGGGCGTGGCCGTGAGCGTGGACTCCCTGGACGCGCGCTACCACGACCGCTTCCGCCACGGCGCCGGCTCCCTGCAGGAGACGCTGGACGCGGTGCGGCGCCTGCGCGAGCAGGAGCTGGACTTCATCGTCCAGACAACGGTGACGCGTGGGAACCGCCCCGGCCTGCGGGCGCTGGCCGACTGGTCGGCCGGCATGGGCGCCGTCTCCTTCAACGTCTACTTCGTGGTGCCCACAGGGCGCGGCGAGGGGATGCCGGGCCTCGAGCCCCGGGAGAACGACGCGGTCCTCGCCGAGCTGCTGGCGATCGAGCGCGAGCATCGCGGCCGCATGATGGTCCGCTCCAAGTGCCAGCCCCAGATCATGCGCCACGTCCTGGAGTCCGGGGATGAGGATTCGCCGCTGCTCAACTACGGGACCCGCTGCCCCTGCGGCGTGCAGTACTGCCGCATCACGCCCGAGGGGAAGATGACGCCCTGCCCCTACACGCCCGTGGTGGCGGGCGACCTCACCACCACGTCGTTCGGCGACGTGTGGCGGGACTCGCCCGTCTTCAGGGCTCTGCGGATCGGATCGCTGGGCGGACGGTGCGGGCGCTGCGAGTTCCGCAAGGTGTGCGGCGGCTGCCGCGCCCGGGCCCACGCGCTCACGGGCGACCTCCTGGGACCCGACGATTCCTGCTCGTACGAGCCCACGGGCGAGGTCGAGGTGGTGGAGCCGGCGCGACCGGTGACGTACGGAGCCGCGCGCGAGGCGGAGCTGGCCTGGAGCGACGACGCCCGGGCGCGGCTGGAGCGCGTCCCGAGCTTCGTGCGGGGCGTGGTGACCGAGCGTGTGGAGCGCTTCGCCAGGGATCGCGGCTACGCCCGCGTGGACCTGGAGGTGATGGCCGAGGTCAGGCGGGAGATGCCCGTGGACTTCTCGAAGCGGCTCCCCTTCTTCCTCAGGAAGGGCGTGGAATGAGACGACGCACGACCCTCGCAGGCCCGGCCGGCGGCACCGGGCACACCCACGCGCCGTGGCTCCTGGCCGGCTCGCTCGCCCTGCTCGCCCTCCTCCTGCCCGACGCCCTGTGGGCCCAGGAGACCGTCGAGATCTCCCGCTACGGGGACTTCCCCGTCATCGGCGGACGCACGGCCATCTGGATCGCGGCCCAGGTGCACCTCTTCTTCGCCGCGTTCGTCCTGGGCGTGCCCATGTTCGCCGTGGTCGCGGAGGCGGTGGGCATCTTCGGGGGCGACCAGCGCTACGACAAGCTGAGCAAGGAGTTCACCCGGCTCCTGCTCGTCTCGTACTCGGCCACGGCCATCTGGGGCGCCATCCTGGTGTTCGGCCTGATCACGATCTACCCGGGTCTGTGGAACTACCTGGCCGAGATCTTCCGCTGGTCCATGTGGGCCTACGTGGGCCTCTTCTTCTTCGAGAGCTTCACCCTCTACCTCTACTACTACGGCTGGGAGCGCTGGAGCCTGGGGAAGGCCAAGTACTTCCACTGGACGCTGGGCATCCTGCTCAACGTCTGGGGCACCATCGTCATGTTCATCGCCAACTCCTGGCTGACGTACATGATGAGCCCCCCGGCGGAGGTCACCGCCGACACGGCGCCGCAGATGGTGCAGTTCTGGAGCGCGTTCGCCAACGCCACCTGGATGCCCATCAACATCCACCGGCTCATCGCGAACGTGGTG
>JAHWKH010000200.1 GCA_019347995.1 Gemmatimonadota bacterium
AACCTGTGCGCGCTGGCGACGCCCGAGGGGGTGCTGCTCCTGGGCCTGGAGCGCCCGGAGAACCGGCAGTGGGCGGGTCGGCGCCTCGGCGAGGTCTCCGAGGCCAGGGGGAAGGACTGGATCGAGACCGCCATGGACCTGGTGCTGTCGGAGCGGCAGCGGGTCGGGACCATCTACTTCCTCATGAGCGAGGAGAACGTGGCGTTGCAGTTGCGGCAGCCCTGGATCAAGTTCGGCACCGACGCGGGCGGGGTGGATCCCGCGACGGCCGAGGGGCTGGCTCATCCGCGCGCCTACGGCACGTTCCCCCGCATCCTGGGCAGATACGTCCGGGAGGAGGGCGTCCTGGAGCTGGAGGACGCCGTGCGCAAGGCCTCCTCCGCCGTGGCCACGCGCCTGGGCATTCGCGAGCGCGGCCTGCTCAAGGAAGGCTTCTACGCGGACCTGGTTGTCTTCGACCCCGAGACGATCGGCGACCGGGCCACCTTCGAGGATCCGCACCAGCTCTCCACCGGGGTCGAGCATGTCCTGGTGAACGGCGTCCCCGTGATCCGGGACGGGATGCATACGGGCGCGAAGCCCGGCCGGGTGGTGCGCGGCCCCGGCTGGACGGGGTGGGGCGGCTGAGGCGCCCTGTCACCCTCCCGGCCTCTCGATCGTCTTCCTGTCGGAGGCCCGTCGCGGGAGCCGCGCTCCGGGGCTCCCCGGTTCTCCTCGCGAACGCGTTGAAACCGGCCCTCGCCGGGTTCGTAGGGAGGGGCGCACATAGAGGACCGTCGGGGGAGGGGAGGGAGGCGGGCATGGGCATCGAAGACAGGATCCGGTATCTGCTCAGGGCCGCCCGTCGGGCGGAGATCGAGGGCGACGACCGCGTGGCGCAGGCCCTGCGCCGCATGGCGGATGAAGCGGGGCCCGCCGGGCCCGCGCTCGATCTGCCACGGCTCCATCCGCAGCTCGGTTGCTGCGCCGAATAGAAAGGCCGCCGTCCTGGGCATCGGGGCCCCGCCGCGCTCGCGCGGCGGGGCCTTTTTCGTGCATGTACGGAACTTGCTCCCTGGGCAGGGGACGACAGATCCGCACAGGGGAGCGACCATGGCCGACGGCGATCGAGCCGGAGAGGAGCGGGACGGCATCCGCCTGCAGGTGGCGGGCGCGAAATCGGAGGACGTGGGGAAGGGGGTGGCCCGGTTGGGCCGCGGCGCCATGAAGGGTCTGGGGGTGAGGGAGGGCGACGCGGTGGAGATCATCGGCAAGCGCTCCACCACGGCCATCGCCCTGGGGCCGTTCCCCGAGGACGAGGGCCTGGAGCTCATCCGGCTGGACGGGTTCCAGCGCGCCAACGCCGACGTGGGGATGGGCGACCACGTGGAGGTGCGCCTGGCCGAAATCCGGCCGGCGCAACGCGTCCAGCTGGCTCCGGCGCAGGAGAACCTCCGACTGTCCGGCTCCGGCGAGGTGCTCAAGCGCACGCTCGCCGGGCGGCCCCTGGTGGCCGGCGACGTCATCTCCACGTCGAGCTACCGCCGCACGGCGCCCCGGCACGTGAACGACCCCGACGAGCTGCTCCGCACGTTCTTCGGTCAGCAGGGGTCGTTCGCGCTGCAGGAGATCCGGCTCGTCGTCGTCTCCACGAAGCCGCGTGGCATCGTGCGCATCACGCCCGAGACGGACATCGAGCTCCTGCCCGAGTACAGGGAGCCCGAGACCCGCCGCGCCGACGTCACCTACGACGACGTGGGCGGCATGGGCCGCACCATCGAGCAGGTCCGTGAGATGGTCGAGCTGCCCCTGAAGCACCCCGAGCTCTTCCAGCGGCTCGGGATCTCACCGCCCAAGGGCGTGCTGCTGCACGGGCCGCCGGGCACCGGCAAGACCCTCCTCGCCCGCGCGGTGGCCAACGAGGCCGACGCCCGCTTCTTCGCCATCGCGGGTCCGGAGATCATGGGCCGCTACTACGGCGAGTCGGAGGAGCGGCTGCGAGAGATCTTCGCCGAGGCGGGGGAGAACGCGCCGTCCATCGTGTTCATCGACGAGCTGGACTCCATCGCCCCCAAGCGCTCCGAGACCACCGGCGAGATGGAGCGGCGCATCGTGGCGCAGCTCCTCACCCTCATGGACGGCATCGAGCCGCGCCAGAACGTGGTGGTCATCGCCACCACCAACCGCATCGAGGCCATCGACGAGGCGCTGCGCCGCCCCGGGCGCTTCGACCGGGAGATCGTGGTGGGCGTGCCCGACGTGGAAGGCCGCCGCCAGGTCCTCGACATCCACACCCGCGGGATGCCCCTTTCCGACGACGTGGATCTCGACGAGCTGGCCCGCACCACGTACGGGTTCGTGGGTGCCGACGTGTCGGCGCTGGCCCGGGAGGCGGCCATCGACGCCCTGCGCCGCAACCTCCCCTCCATCGATCTCGAGGCCGCGGAGATCCCGTCCGAGGTGCTGGAGCGGATCGTCGTCACCCGCGGCGACTTCCAGTGCGCGCTCCGGCGCGTGCAACCGTCCGCGATGCGCGAGATCATGATCCAGGTGCCGGACGTCCACTGGGACGACGTGGGAGGCCTGGACGACGCCAAGCGGGCGCTCACCGAGGGCGTCGAGATGCCCCTGAAGCATCCGGAGGCGTTCCGCAGGCTCGGAATCCGGCCGGCGCGGGGATTCCTCCTGTTCGGCCCGCCGGGCACCGGCAAGACGCTGCTGGCCAAGGCGGTGGCGCGGGAGGCGGAATCCAACTTCATCGCCACCAAGTCCTCGGACCTGCTGTCCAAGTGGTACGGCCAATCGGAGCAGCAGATCACGCGGCTCTTCCAACGGGCGCGCACGGTGGCGCCCACCGTGATCTTCATCGACGAGCTCGATTCGCTGGCGCCGCAGCGGGGGGGCGGCCGGGACGAGTCCAACGTGACGGAGCGTGTGGTGAATACCCTCCTCGCGGAGATGGACGGCCTCGAAGCCCTCGAGGGCGTGGTCGTCATCGCGGCCACGAACCGTCCGACGCTGCTCGATCCCGCGCTCCTGCGGCCCGGCCGCTTCGACGAGCTCGTCTACGTACCCGTGCCGTCGCGGGACGGCCGGCGGCGCATCCTCGCCATCCACACGCAGGACATGCCCGTGGCCGACGACGTGAGCCTGGACACCCTGGCGGACCGGACCGAGCGCTTCACCGGCGCCGACCTGGAGGACCTGGTCCGGCGGGCGGGCATGCACGCGCTGCGGGAGGACGTGGAGGTGGAGCGGGTCCCGATGCGCCTCTTCGAGGTGGCGCTCGACGAGACGCGGCCTTCGGTGACGGCGGAGATGGAGAAGGAATACGAGGAGCTGGCCCGGCACCTGAAGCAGGACGTCGCCTCCGCGGGCATCCGTCCCATCGGCTTCGAGCGGGGAGGCCGGACCGGGACCCCGGAAGCGGCCGGGAAGGAGGCGCGCACCGCCGCGGCGGCGACGTACGAAGGAGGGGCCGGATAGCCCCTTGCGCGGCGCGCCCCGCCCCCGAACTTCCGCTCCATGGAATTCCACGCCCCCGCGCGGCTGCCCCCGGGCTTCCGCTGCGCCGCCATCCACTGTGGCATCAAGCACGAAGGGGCCGACCTCGCCCTGTTCGCCGCCGACCGGCCCTGCACGGCCGCGGCGGTCTTCACGCGCAACCACGTGGTCGGCGCCCCCGTCGTGGTGGGCAGGGAGCGGGTTCGCGCCGGGCGGCTCCAGGCGGTGGTGGTGAACAGCCGCGTGAGCAACGTCGGCACGGGGGACGAGGGCGTGCGCCGCGCACGGCGCATGGGCGACGCCGCGGCCGCGGCCCTCGGCCTGGATCCCTCCCTGGTGCTCATGAGCTCCACCGGCGTCATCGGCGTTCCCCTGCCGGTGGAGAAGATCGAGCGCGCCCTCCCCGCCCTCGCCGCCGCCCTCCAGGACGACCCCCTGGAAGGCGCCAGGGGCATCATGACCACCGACACCCATCCCAAGGCGCTGTCCCTGGACGTTCCGGGCAGCGACGCGGTGCTGACGGTGGTGGCCAAGGGCTCGGGCATGATCGCGCCGAACATGGCCACCATGCTGGCCTACGCGTTCACGGACGCGGAGCTGGACGCGGCGGCCCTGGACGCCTGCCTGCGGCGGGTGGTCGACGTGACCCTGAACATGGTGTCGGTGGACGGCGACACCAGCACGTCCGACACCTGCGCCCTCCTGGCCAGCGGGCGCGCGGGTCCGGTCGCGGCCGACGCCCTGGAGGAGGCCCTGCACGTCGCGCTCACGCGCATGGCGGAGGTGCTGGCGCGGGACGGCGAGGGGGCGACCCGGCTCCTGCGGGTCACGGTGACGGGTGCCCGCCATCGGCTGGACGCCCGCCGCATCGCTCGCTCGCTGGTGGACTCGCCGCTGGTGAAGACCATGGTGCACGGGGCCGATCCCAACGCAGGACGCATCCTGATGGCCGTGGGGAAGTGCTTCGAATGCCAGGTGGAGCCCGACCGGATCGGCGCGCGCCTGGGTGGAGTCGCGGTCGTGGAAGCGGGCCTGCGGGTGGAGTTCGACGAGCGGGCGCTGCGGACCCTCCTGTCCGGGGACCCCGTGGATCTCGAGGTGGACCTCGGTATCGGAGAGGGACGGGCGAGGGCATGGGGGTGCGACCTCACCGCGGGGTACGTGGAGGAGAACGCCGCCTACTACTCGACTTGAGCCGCCTCGCCCTCCCCCCGGTATCCCTCTTGCCTGTTGCTTTTCCCCGCCTTCGCAGCATCTTTTCGGGCTGTGGCAGAACGTCACATCCGGTCACTGAACCCAGGATCATCGATATGAACCGTACCCTGCTCAGCACCGCTCTCGTCCTGGCCATGGGCGTTGCCGCCTGCGGCGGCGGCGAGCCGGCCGACGAGGCTCCCGCCGACAGCCCGGCCGCCGAGACGCCGGCCGCGGGCGCGGGCGAGATGTCCATGCCGTCGTGGATGCAGGTCGACCACGACGCCCGCACCGTCACCATGACCGTCACGGCGGGCTCCACGCCGGACCTGAACTACTGGAACTACAACGGAGCCACCAACGGCAACGCCA
>JAHWKH010000201.1 GCA_019347995.1 Gemmatimonadota bacterium
GATGCCGAGCACGCCGCCCGCCGCCGCGAGCACCAGACCCTCGAGGAGCAGCGTCCGGGCCACCGCCAGCCGCCCCGCTCCCATCGCGGTGCGTACCGCCACGTCCTGCTCCCGTGCCGCGCCCCGCAGGAGAAAGAGCGTGGCCAGGTTGGCCGCGAGCGTCAGCAGGAGGAAAGCCGCCGCGGCCACGACGGCGAGCAGCGGCGCGCGGACGTCGGCGACCAGATCCTCCTTGAGGGGGGTGGCCCACAGGCGCAGCCCCCGTCCCCCCATGGCCTCGTCGAGGGGGCGGGCCGCCGCGTGCAGCCCCGCTTCCAGGCGCGCTTCGCCGACCCCGTCGCGCAGGCGCGCCAGTCCCGCGGTGAAGCCGCTGTACACGTTCACGTCCGCGAGGTCCATCTGCAGCGGCAGGTAGAGGTCCGCCGGCTGGGGCTCGCCCAGCGACGAGTGCACGACGAAGTCGAAGCCCTCCGGCAGGACGCCCACGACGGTGACGGGGCTCCCGTCGAGATAGATCGTGGAGCCCACCACGCCGGGATCGCCCGCGAACGCGCTCCGCCACAGGGCATGGCCCAGCACGGCGGAGACCGGCGCCCCCGGCGCGTCCTCGCCGGCCCGGAACCCGCGCCCGAGGACGGGCTCGATCCCCAGCACGTCGAAGAGGTTCGCGGACGCCACCGTGGCCCGGACCTCGCGCGGCTCCAGGCCCTCGGCGCCGTGGAAGTTGCGGCGCTCGCTCCTCGCCGCCGCCACGGCCTCGAACACCTCGTCCTGCTCCCTCAGGTTCACGATGTCGGGGCCGCCCAGCCAGCCGCGCGGGAGCCCGATCCAGCTGTAGTCGCGCCACACCCAGACGAGCTCCTCGGGCTCCTCGTACGGCATGGGATCGAGAAGCACGCTTTCCGCCACCGACCCGACGGCGGCGAACGCTCCGACCCCGACGGCCACCGTCAGCACGGTCACCGCCGAGAACGCCGGTGCCCTGCGCAGGCGCCGGACCGCCTGCTCGATCTCACGTCCCCATTCGCGCATCCCGCTCCCTCCGCCCGTGGTCCACCGTTGCGACCCAGGGGCCGCCGCTCCGCCCACGCTCCATGCCGCTCCCCCCGTCCCGCTGGGTCCCCGTTCCGACCGCCAGGCCGCCACCGCGCCCCGTGCCATGCCCATCGCCGTGCGCATCCGCAGGCGGAGCGCCCGCGCCGCGCCGCGTGCGCGGGCGTCGCGGAGCTGGTCGCGGTAGGCCGCCGCCATCTCGTCGCCCCAGCGCTCCCTGACGTCCGACGGGTAGAGGCGCAGGAGGACACGGACCAGGCCGCCGCCCTCGCGATCCCCACCCACGTCAGGCGCCCCCGGCGCCGCGCAGGAATCCGCCGGCGCGGGCCGCGTCCACCAGGGACGCGAGCCGCTCGGCCTCGGCGGACGCGACGCGGCGGCCGAGGGCCGTGATGCCATAGTGGTTCCTGCGCGGATCGGATCCCCCCGCCGGGGCGTCCGCCGGCTCGATGAGCCCCGACTCCACCATGCGCCGCAGCGCCCGGTAGAGCGTTCCCACGTCGGGGATCACGTCCTCGCCGGTGCGCGCGGCGGCGTCCTGCATGATGCCGTATCCGTGGCGTGGCCCCGCGCCGAGGCTCAGGAGGACGTGGAGCTCCACGGGACGGAGCGGAAGGAAGGCTTCCACGGGGGGCGCTGGCGGGGACATAGGTCTTCCGGGTGGCGGGGCGCATATATGTGTTTCACATATAGAGACGCCGGCGGCCGGGCGAAGGTTGCACCCGTCCGTTCGCGAGGCTTTCGGAGTCCGGGGCGGGGACGTAGGTTGTGCTACATCCGTCGTCCACAGGCCGCGTCTCGCGGCCGATGGACGGCCGTGCCGCTTCCCCCGAGGGGGCGGCCTCGACCGCTCCCTCCCGGATCGCCCCATGTCGTCTTCGTCGCTCCCGCGGCGGCGCACCGTCGGCGTCGTCATCCTCTTGGCCGTCGCCGCCTGCGGCGATGCGCCCACCGAGCCTCCCTTCGAACCGTCCGCCGCCTTCGGCCGCGTGCGCGCGCCCGTGGTGGTGGAGAGCCCGACCCACGGCGAGCGCCTGGCCGACACCACCACCTTCCGCGCCCGGGCCGACGGCCTGGACGCCGGGGCGTACACCATGACCTGGCAGGTGGACTACGGGCAGAAGAACCCGATGGGCACGGTGGATGGCGGCAAGGAAGCGCTCGTGGACGTTTCGACCTGGACGTGGAAGGGGGAAGGACCCTATCGGCTCACCTTCCGGGCGAGCGACGCCAAGGGCCGCACCATCGGCACCGAGGAGGTGGACATCTACGTCGGCGCGGCGACGGTCCTGGTGGTGGAGCGCCCGCTGGAGGGGGATACGCTTTCGGGCGAGAGCGTCTTCCGCGCCGCCGTCGAGGGCCGCGACCCCTCCACCTATACCCTCACGTGGCGGGTGGACGGGGGCCAGGAGAATCCCATGACGGTGGCGGCGGGCGCCCACGAGGCGACGGTCGACGTCTCCACGTGGAGCTGGAACGGGAGCGGCCCCTATCGCCTCACGTTTACGGCGGTGGCCGCGGACGCCTTCCTGGCGGCGAAGGAGGTCTCGGTGATGGTGGCTTCGGCGGACACGGCCGGCACGGATCCGGGCACGGGCACGCTGGCGGGCGCCACGTTCTGGCCCGATCCCTACTCGAACGCGGCGAAGCAGGCCGAGGAATGGAGGCTCTCGCGTCCGGAAGACGCAGCCTACATGGACGTGATCGCGGCCGAGGCGCAGGCGGACTGGTTCGGAGACTGGAACGGGGACGTGCGCGCCGAGGTGGACGCCCGCACGACGACCATCACGGCGACGGGCGCGCTGCCCGTGTACGTCGCCTACAACATCCCCCTGCGGGACTGCTCGTCGTACTCCGGCGGTGGCGCGACCAGCGCCGACGCCTACCGCTCCTGGATCCGCGCGTTCGCGGAGGGTCTGGCCGGGCGCCCAGCCGCGGTGGTGCTCGAGCCGGACGGCCTGGCGCTCATGGGCTGCCTGAGCGATGCCCAGCAGCAGGAGCGGCTCGCGCTCCTGGCGGACGCGGTGGAAGTGCTCTCGGCTGGCGGTGCCTGGGTGTACCTGGACGCCGGGCACGCGCGCTGGCATCCGGCGGCGACCACGGCGGACCGCCTGCTCGCCGCGGGCGTGGCGCAGGCCGCCGGGTTCGCCCTCAACGTCTCCAACTTCGTGGCGGACGGGGAGAGCGTGCTGTACGGCGAGTCCGTATCCGACCTGCTGGGCGGCGCCCGATTCATCGTGGACAGCAGCCGCAACGGTCTCGGCCCCGCCGACGGGGACGAGTGGTGCAACCCGGACGGACGGGCCCTGGGGACGCGTCCCACCACGGTGACCGGCCACGACCGCGTGGACGCGTTTCTGTGGATCAAGCGGCCGGGCGAGTCCGACGGCACGTGCAACGGCGGGCCCTCCGCCGGATCCTGGTGGGCCGACTACGCCCTCGGCCTGGCGAAGCGGGCCGTGGACGGGACCACGACGACGGTGGTGGCGGCCAGCGACGGCTGACCGCTCTTTCCGGACACCTCTTTTCCGGAGCGGGCCGGGGGCCGACCTTGGCGCCCGTCCGCAGCCCGCGGGTCGGCGCCCTTCCTCCAGCCACGCATCCGCCGCCGCCCATGGACCTCCAGCCGTGAGCTCCATCGACCTCGGCATCGCCGCCCTGTACGTGGCGGGGATCCTGGGCGTGGGCTTCGCCGTCTCCCGGCGCATCACGGGCTTTCGCGACTACATGCTGGCCGGGGAGGCCATGTCGGCGCCCGTGCTGGTGTGCACGCTGGTCTCCACGTACTACGGGCTCGACGTCCTCTTCGGGAACTCGGAGGTCGGGTTCCTGGAGGGCGTGGTGGGGTGGTTCTTCTACACGCGCCCCTACTACCTGGCGGTGGTGCTGGCGGCGCTGCTGGTGGCGCGCCGGATCCGGGGAAGGGACTTCATCTCCCTGCCCGACGTGGCGGGGCGCGCGTACGGAAGGGGGACCCAGGCGACCATCGCCCTGGCGAGCTTCGTGTACTCGCTGCCGCTGCTGGCGCTCATGGGCATCGGCGTGCTGCTGGACGTGGTGCTGGGGGTGCCCTTCGCGTGGGGCGTGGTCATCGGGGCCGTCCTCTCCATCGCGTACACGCTCATGGGCGGGCTCACGGCCGACGCCATCACCGATACGGTCCAGTTCTTCCTCATGTGCGTCACGCTGGGCGTGGCCGCCGCCCTGGCGCTGGACGGCGTGGGCGGCGTCGAGTCGCTGCGGACCGCCCTGCCGGCCTCCTACTTCGATCCCCGGGGGACGTACCCGCTGGCCGTACTCCTGGTGTGGAGCCTCGGGGCGTTGAGCGTGCTGGTCGAGCCCGCCTTCTACCAGCGCATCCTCGCGGCCCGCAGCCACCGGACCATCCTGGCGGCGCTGGCCATGGGCGTCGTGCTGTGGGCGGCGTTCGACTGGATCAGCACGCTCCTGGGCATGGTCGCGCAGGCGCGGGGGCTGGTGGCCGAGCCGCGCTACGCGCTGCTGACCCTCACCATCGAGGTGCTGCCCGTGGGGCTGACCGGGCTGTTCGTCGCGGGCGTGATCGCCACGGCCATGTCCACCATCGACTCCTACCTGCTCATCGCCGGGGGAAACCTGTCCTACGACCTGTACCGTCCTCTCCGCCGACCCGGGATCGGCGACGCGCAGCTCCTGACGCTGACGCGCTGGATGATCGTCGTGGCGGGCATCGTGTCGGTGGGCTTCGCGCTGGTCTTCCCCACCATCGTCTCGGCCTGGGTCTTCATGGCCAGCGTGCTGGTCTCGGCGGCGCTGGTACCCATCATGGCCGCGCTATACCTGCCGCCTTCGTGGACGCGCCCCGCCGCGGGGCTGGCGGCGAGCTGGGCGGGCCTGGCCGCCTGCCTCGCCGTCTACGCGGTGGTCGCCGTCATGGGCGCCGACGACCCCGAGTGGGGCACGCGCATCTGGCGCTTCACCTTGCGCGGCGCCGA
>JAHWKH010000202.1 GCA_019347995.1 Gemmatimonadota bacterium
CGGCGCCCGCAGCTTCCTCCACGGGGCCACCCGGGACTGGGTGGTGGAGCTGGACGTGGTGCTCTCGGGCGGCGAGCGCGTGACGGTGGGCGGGGAGCGACCCGCGCCGCCTCCCTTTGCCGCGCTGGCCCGCCGGCTCGAGCCGCGCGCGGACACGTCCCGTCCGCGCTGGCCCGAGGTGCGCAAGAACTCCAGCGGGTACGCCCTCGATCGCTTCCTCCCGGGGGCCGATCCCGTCCAGCTCCTGGTGGGAAGCGAGGGCACGCTGGGCCTCGTGCTGGGCCTGACCCTCCGCCTCGTGGAGGCGCCGGCGCGGCGCGGCGTCGTCCTCATGGGACTGGGCACGCTGGACGACCTCCCGGAGGCGACGGCGGAAGCCCGCCGGCGCGGCGCCAGCGCGTGCGAGCTCTTCGGCCGGCGCATCCTCGACATGGCCCGTCTGGACGACGACCCCCACGTGGGACCCGTCTCGCGCGGGTGCGAGGCGCTCCTCCTCCTGGAGGTGGAGGGTGGCCCGGACACGGTCGAGGACGGCCTGGAGCACCTGCGCAGGCTGGCGGACGTGCTGGGCAGGGGTCACGTCGAGGCGCGCACGGGCGAGGAGCGCAGGCGTCTCTGGGGCGTGCGCCACCGCGCCAGCCCCACGATCGCCGGGGCGGCCGAGCGCGGCCGGGTCTCGACCCAGTTCATCGAGGACTCGGTGGTGCCGCCCGCGCGCGTCGCGGACTATGCTCGGGGCGTCGGGCGCATCCTCGACGAAGCCGGCCTGGACGGGGTGATCTTCGGCCACGCGGGCGACGGCCACCTGCACGTGAACCCGCTGGTCGACATGGGCGATCCCGGGTGGCGGGACCGGGTGCGCGAGGTCCTGTACGCCACCGCGGATCTGGTGTCGGACCTGGGAGGCACGCTCAGCGGGGAGCACGGAGACGGTCGGGTGCGGGCTCCGCTCCTGGAGCGCATCTGGGGTCCGACATGGTCGCGCGCGTTCCGCCACGTGAAGGAGGCGCTGGACCCGGCGGGAGTCCTGAATCCCGGGGTGATCCTGCCACTGCCGGGACAGGATCCCATGGAAGGCCTCGGAGCCGGGATGCCGTAAGGTTCCCCGAGGCCATGGAAGCCCGATGGCCCGCGGCTGCGCCGGGTCCAGCGGGTGCGGACCTTGCACCCACGTACCATGGTAGGAGGAGCCCGAGCAGGGCCGCCGCGCCCCTGGAACATCGATCCTGGAGGGAGAACGCGTGACGAAGCCTCGACGCCGCACCATCCACGGCTGCATCGCAGCCCTGGCCCTGGTGCTGGTCGCTGCCGCCCCGGCGGCCCCGACCCTGGCCGACGTGGTGGCGGACCTGCGGAGGGAGCTGGACGCCGCCCTGGAGGCCATGGGCGCCGGATCGCGGTACAGCGTCCTCGCCGTCTCGCTCGATACCGGAGACACCCTCTTCGCCGAGGGCGCCCACACGGCCCTGGCTCCGGCGTCCAACCTCAAGCTCCTCACCTCGGCGGCCGCGCTGCGCTACCTGGGCCCCGAATACCGCTATCCCACCTACCTCCTGACCCGGGGCCCGGTCGAGAACGGCGTCCTGAGAGGAGACCTCGTGCTGTACGGCACCGGCGACCCGGGCATCTCCGACCAGTTCCAGGCCAGTCGGACCGCGGTCTTCGAGTCCTTCGCCGACGCTCTCTCGGCCCGGGGCGTCCGCAGCGTCGAGGGCGACATCGTGGGCGACGGCAGCTTCTTCGGCGGGCCCCTGGTGGCGGAAGGGTGGGATCCCCGCGATCTCAACGACTGGTTCGCGGCGGCGTCCAGCGCGCTCTCCTTCAACGAGAACATGGTCACGCTGCGCGTGGTGCCGACCCAGCCGGGGCAGCCGCCGGAGGTGCGTACCATTCCCGGCAATGCGGAGCTTCCGATCCGCAACATGGCGCGCACGGTCGCGGGGCGGGCGTCGCGCCGGATCGAGATCAAGCGGACGTCGCCCGACCAGCCCATCAGCATCGAAGGGGAGATCCCCCGGGGAGGCCGGGAGGTCTGGCGGCAGATGACGGTGAGCGACCCCGCCCGCTACGCGGCCAGCGTGTTCCGCGGGGTGCTGGAGGAGCGCGGCATCCGGGTGTCGGGATCGGCCCGGTCGGTGGAGGCACCCGCGGCGTCCGCCGTCACCGGGCAGCGGCTGTGGGCGCCGGCCCTGCGGGACGACGGCGCGGTGCGGGTGGTCGCCTCGCACCGCTCCCCCCCGCTCCGGGACTACCTGGCCGTCGTGAACAAGAAGAGCCACAACCTGTTCGCCGACCTGGCGCTCAAGACCCTGGGCCGGCTGGCGGGCGGCGAGGGCTCCTTCGAGCGCGGCGCGGCCGTCGTGGAGGCGTTCATGGCGTCGGAGGCGGGCGTGGACACGAGCCGCGTCCAGCTCATGGACGGCTCCGGGCTTTCCTCCTTGAACCGTGTCTCCGCCGCGGACTTCGTCGACGTCATGGAGCACATGGCCCGCTCCGAGCTCTGGGACGAGTACTGGGCCAGCCTCCCCGAGGCGGGCAATCCCCGCGAGCTGAGGCGCATGTACCAGTCGGCCGCGGCGGGCAACCTCAGGGCGAAGACGGGCACCATCGAGAACGTCTCCGCCCTCTCGGGGCTGGTGCGCTCGGCCAACGGGGAGAGGATCCTCTTCAGCATCGTGGTCAACAACGCGCGCTCGACCTGGCAGGCGAAGCGTGTGGAGGACCGCATCGGCACCTCACTCGCCTCCTTCGAGCGGCCGTTCGAGACCCGCCCCGCCGGAGAGCCCACCAGGCTCGCCGCGGCCGACACGCCCGTCACGGTGGACACGGCCACGTCGGCCAGCGAGCGGCTCGCGTCCGCCGAGGTCGCCGAGGCCGCCGAGGGCGAGGCCGAGCCCGCCGCCACGGAAACGCGAACGCACACCGTGGCTCCCGGTGAGAACCTGAGCGTCATCGCACGCCGCCACGGCGTCCGCGTCAACGCGATCGTGGCGGCCAACGACGGGCTGTCACCGAGTCGGCTCCAGCCGGGCCAGCGCCTCACCATCCCGGGAGCGGCGGCCGGCGAGCCCAGCCCGGCCACCCAGACCGACCCGGAGCGCCACGTGGTGGCGTCGGGGGAGAACCCCACGGTCATCGCCCGCCGCTACGGCGTCTCGCTGAACGACCTCCTGGACGCCAATCCGGGGATGAACCCCAACCGCCTCCAGGTCGGGCAGGAGCTCACCATCCCCGCCTCGCCGGAGGGCGGCGAGGGCTCGTAGGAGCCCGCGCGGTCCCGCGCGGTCCTGAGGGGACACGCCCGGGACACCCGAAGCGTTCAGACCCCCGAGCGCTCGAGCACGTCCACCACGCGCCGCATCTCGTCGACCGTGTTGTAGAAGTGGGGCGAGAACCGGAGCGAGCCCTCCCGCACCGCGAAGACCACGCCCGCCTCCCGCAGCGCCGCGGCGGCCGCCGTCGGATCCGACACGCGGAACGCGACGATCCCCGCGCGCCGCCCGGGTTCCCGGGGAGTGACCAGGCTCCGGCCCGTCCCGTCGTCCAGCCACCGCAGCAGCGGCTCCTGTACGTCGCGCACGTGGTCGAGGATGGTCGCCACCCCGACCTCCATCAGCACCTCCAGCGCGCGGGCCAGGCCCAGATAGTCCTGGAACCCGAGGGTGCCGAGCTCGAAGCGGGCGGCGTCGCCACGCCAGCGCAGGCGATAGTCCAGCGGCCGGTCGAACTCGAGCGCGCCCTCCATCCCGAGCCAGCTCACCATCGGGGGCTCGAAGCGCTCCCGCAGACGCGGATGGACCCATGTGAAGCCGGATCCCCACGGGGCGCACAGCCACTTCTGCCCACCCGAGGACAGCAGGTCCACGCCGCAGGACAGGGGCCGCACCGGCACCACGCCCAACGCCTGGATGGCGTCCACGAAGAAGAGGACGCCCCGGTCGCGGCAGGCCCGCCCCAGCGCCTCCATGTCGGCCCGGTACCCGGTGCCGAACTGCACCGTCGAGAGGGCGAGCACCCGCACGTCGTCGTCGGCCAGACGCCTCAGCATGGCCGGCTCGTCCGGGAGCCCCGCGGCGTCCGTGGGCACGACCTCGAGCTCGAATCCCCGCGGCTCCAGCGCGCGCCACGGCAGGACGTTGGCGGGGAACTCACCCTGGCTCACCAGGACGGTGCCGGGAGGGAAGGTCGCCGCGCAGGCCACGCCCAGGTTCACGCCGTAGGACGTGTTGGGGCCCAGCGCGACGTCGGCGGAGTCGACGTCCAGGAGCCGCGCCACGGCGCCCCGACAGCGAGCCAGGATCTCCCCCAGCTCCTCCTCGGCGAACCCGTGGACGCGACGCCTGCGCAGGACCAGATCCGCCGCCGCCTCCGCGGCGCTGGCGGGAAGGAGCCCGTAGCTGGCGGCGTTTAAGAAGACGCCCTCGGGAGGACCGGGATACTCCCGCGCCCGGACGGCGTCGATGGGGGTTGGGCTCACCCGGTGTGGGCGGTGGTGGACGACGGCTCCCCGCGATGGCGTCCCCGGGCCGAGCGCAGACGCCGGCGCAGCTCCACGTCCGACATGGTCTCGAGCGTCCGCCGTGCCGTCCGCTCGCTGTTCCAGCGCACGTCGAGCAGCGCCACCACGTCCGCCTCGCCGCCGTCCCGGGGGGCCAGGGCGAAGTAGTAGCGGCCCTTGTAATCCTGGCTCGGCCGCTCCCGCACGTCGGCCACCCAGGCCCTGCCCTGCTCGTCCTCGAATTCCCGCATGGTCTCCTCCCGCGGCCGAGACCGGCTCAGCCGATGGTCTTGGGCTCCGATCGCCGGAAGAGGTCCGCCAGCCCCGAATCGTCCAGCTCATCGAGCTCCCGGGTCGCTTCGTCGTACGCGGAGCCCGGGAGCAGCGTCTGCCGGACGGCGCCCTCTTCGCGGGGATCGCCGCCTTCCTGGCCTGGTACTCGGTGCGTCGGCGCCTGGAGGATCCGGCGGTCTAGCGCGCCGGATCGAGGACGTGGCGGCCCCGG
>JAHWKH010000203.1 GCA_019347995.1 Gemmatimonadota bacterium
GCCCAGGTGCTCCTCGACTCCGTGGGTCCGCGGCTGACCGGGACACCGGGACAGGAGGCGGCCGGGAGCTGGGTGGTGGAGCGCTACCGGGACTGGGGCATCGAGGCGCGCAACGAGGCCTATGGCACGTGGCGCGGCTGGAGGCGGGGCATCACCCACGTGGACCTGGTCGAGCCTCGGGTCCGGTCGCTGGAGGGCACCATGCTGGCATGGAGCCCGGGCACCGACGGTCCCGTGACGGGTCCGGTGAACGTCATCCCCGCCCTCGCCGGCCGCGGCGACCTGGACGCCTTCCTGCGTGAGGTTCGGGGATCGTTCGTCCTCCTCTCGGCGCCCGAGCCCACCTGCCGCCCCGACGACAACTGGGAGGAATACGCCCGGGAAGGCGGCGTCGACCGCATGCGGGCGGAGCGGCAGGGGATGCAGTCGGCCTGGGCCGCGCGGATCGCGGCCACGGGCATGAGCGACCGGGACCTGGCGACGCGTCTCGAGGACGCCGGCGCCGCCGGCATCCTCACGTCGCGCTGGAGCCGCGGCTGGGGCGTGCAGAAGATCTTCGGAGCGTGGACCGAGCGTGCTCCCACGCTGGATCTGAGCTGCGAGGACTACGGGCTCCTCTTCCGGCTGGCCGAGAACGGCCAGGGGCCCGTCATCCGGGTGGACGCGGTCGCCGAGCACCTGGGCGAGGTTCCGGTGGCCAACACCATCGGCGTGATCCGGGGAAGCGAGCTGCCCGACGAGTACGTCCTGCTGTCGGCCCATTTCGATTCGTGGGACGGGGCGTCCGGAGCCACGGACAACGGCACGGGCACCATCACCATGATGGAGGCCATGCGCATCCTGAAGGCCGTCCATCCGAATCCCCGGCGTACCATCATGGTGGGGCACTGGAACGGCGAGGAGCAGGGCCTCAACGGCTCGCGCGCCTTCGCGGCCGACCACCCCGAAGTGGTCGAGGGCCTCCAGGCCCTCTTCAACCAGGACAACGGGACCGGGCGGGTCCGTACCATCTCCATGCAGGGACTCACGGGAGTCGCCCCCTTCTTCGCCCGCTGGTTCGCAGACATCCCACCGCAGCTCACCGACGAGATCGACCTGGTCATCCCCGGGACGCCGGGTGGCGGCGGGAGCGACTACGCCTCCTTCATCTGCGCGGGAGCCCCCGCGTTCGGCCTCAGCTCCCTCTCCTGGGAGTACGGCACGTACACCTGGCACACGAACCGGGACACGTTCGACAAGGTGGTCCTGGAGGATCTGCGCGACAACGCCGTGCTCACCGCCATGCTGGCGTACCTGGCCTCGGAGGATCCCGAAACGCTTCCACGGGAGCGCCGCGCGCTGCCGGTGGACCGCCGGACCGGGGCGCCGATGGCGTGGCCCGCCTGCCGGGACGGAGCCAGGAGCACCCGCTGACCTCCTTCGCCGCGGCCGCGGGCAGCCTGGCGGCGCTCACTGCCGTGGGCCTGCTGTGCGCCGCCGACGCCTGCGCCCAGCCGGCGCCGGGCGCGGAAACGAGGCTCGTCGCGGTCGCCGGCGCGCGCCTCGGGCCGCTGGCGGGGAGGACGAGCGTGCTCCCGGGCGGCGCGCTCCTCCTCCGGCTGACGCCGCGGGTGGCCCTCGGGGGCGGTGGCTGGGCCTCGCGCTCGCCGGTCGAGCTGGACCGCTCCGGGACCGCCCTCTCGTTCGGGTACGGCGGCGTCGTCCTCCGGGTGACACGGACGCGCCGTGCCCCCGTGTTCTTCGGGTGGCAGCTCCTGCTGGGCGCCGGCAGCGCCGTCATCCGCGACACCGCCGTGGGCGTGGAGCTCGACGCGGACAACGTGATCGTCGCGGAGCCGGCCGTCGCCGCGCACGTCCCCCTCCTCGACCGCGTCGACCTCTCGGCGTCGGCGGGGTGGCGCTTCACGGGAGGCGTGGACAGGGCCGCGGGCCTCGACGCGTCCGATCTCGGCGGCTGGATGCTGGGACTCTCTCTGGCGCTGGCATTTCTCTAGCGACCATCGATCGGAATATCCCACGACTGTCATCGGACATTGTAGTTGACATATCCGATATTCCGCCGTTACTTCCGAAGGACGCTCACATATTGCCACTCCCCCGAAGATGGCGCCCCCGGGCAGCCAGGAGACGACACACGTGGCCAAGAACACCGACGAGAAGGTGATGTCGCTGGTGGAGGAGGAGCTCAAGAAGAACCCCGGCACGTCGACCGAGGAGCTCTACGAGAAAGCGAAGGGCGCCAGCCCGGCGATCGGCAAGCTCACCCTGCGCCAGTTCAACGCGCGCTATCCGCTGCAGGTGAAGCGGCGTGCCGGCGGGCGCCGCAAGGGGCGCAGCCGCAAGACCGCCAAGGCGGCCCCGAAGCGGCGGAAGAGCTCCGCTTCGGGCGATGGACGTGAAGCGGTGCGCGACGCGTTTCTCCGCTTCGCCACCGATATGGCGGGAGCCGAGCAGCGTGGCCAGCTCGTAAAGGTGCTGGCCTCCGTCGACCGCTACGTGGACGAGGTCATGAAGGCGACCGGCAGGTAGGCTTCCGGATCCGTAGAACCAGGAGCGCCCCGACGGCCGGACCGGCTGCCGGGGCGTTCCTCGTCTCACGCCCGCGCACCGTTCCGATCCGAGAGCACCGTCATCTCCCGCACCGCCACCGACAGACCCGAGAGCGAGAGCGCCTCGTCGGTCTGGATCTCCTCCAGCAGGCTCTGGAAGCGGGCCAGATCGCGGCTGCGCGCCTCCATGAGGCGTTCCTGGGCCTCGCCGATGCTGTCCGTGTCGCTCCGGGTGCGCATGACCTCCACCACCAGGCGATGGTGCGCCCGGGTCAGGTCGTCGGCCAGCGCCTGGGCGGCGCGCTGCTCCCAGCGGTCGTCGGCGGCGGATTCGAAGATGGCGTGGCGCAGCCACGGCACCCGGAAGGCGTCCGAGACCTGGTAGAACGCCCTCGCGGTCTCCATGGGGTCGGCAACGGTCTCCTTCGCGACCCGCAGGATCTCCAGCAGCTGGTCGAGGAAGCGCAGCGTGATGAGCGTGCGGGCGAGATCCTGGTCGGCGCCGAGCTCCTGGATCTCCTGGACGCGCGTCTCGAAGACCTCGCGGTCGGGGCCGGCGACGATGTCGGAGAACTGCCCCCGCAGCACGGCCAGCCCCTCCAGGTTCTCCTCGATGACGTCGGCAGTGGCCGCGGTCTCGGGGGGGACGTTCTGGAGGACCCAGCGCGCCGTCCGCTCGAGGACCCGACCGAGCCCGAGGAGCCACCGGTAGGCCACCGTCGTCTGGAGCGGGTGGGCCTGCTCCTCCATCTGGCGCAGCAGCGCCCGATGTCCCGCGAGTCGCGACGCCACCAGCCACGCGCGCACCACCTCGTCGGGCGTGCGGCCCGTGTCGCGCACGAGGCGGTGGACGAAGGTGGAGCCCATGAGGTCCATCATGTCGTTCGTCACCTGGCTGCCGATGACCTCCCGGCGCAGGCGGTGGCCCTTCAGGTTGTCCTCGCCCGTCTCGCGGATCGCCGCGGGCGGGAAGTACCCCAGCAGATAGCTCTCCATCGCGGGGTCGTCGGGCAGCGGGCTCTTCATGAGGAAGCTCATGAGGTTGAGCTTGGCGTACGCCAGGAGGACGCACAGCTCGGGGCGCGTCAGCGTCAGCCCCTGCTCCTGCCGCTCCACCAGCATCTCCATGGTGGGCAGGTTCTCACCACTCCGCTCCAGGACGCCCGCCTTCTCCAGGGTCGTCATGAGGTTGCGGAAGTCGTCCACGCCCTCCTGCACACGGATCTCGTCCAGCGAGATGGCCAGGCTCTGCGAGCGATTGTCCTGGAGCACCAGGTCGGCCACCGGGTCGGTGAGCTCCTCCAGCAGCGCGTTGCGGCGCTCCGCCGTCATCGCACCCTGACGGACGGCGGGATTGAGGAGGATCTTCAGGTTGACCTCACGGTCGGAGAGGTCCACGCCGCCCGAGTTGTCGATGGCGTCCGTGTTGAGCCGTCCTCCGTCCAGCGCGTACTCGATGCGCCCGAGCTGGGTGAGGCCCAGGTTGCCGCCCTCGCCCACGACCTGGCAGCGGAGGTCGGACGCGTCGATGCGCACCGCGTCGTTCGACGGATCCCCGGCGTCTCCCTGGGTCTCGAACGAGGCCTTCACGTACGTGCCGATGCCGCCATTCCAGAGGAGCTCCACCGGGGCGGCGAGCACGCCCCGGATCAGCGTCTCGCCGTCCATCACGCCGCCGTCCTCGGGGAGCCCGAGGGCCTCGCGGGCCTGCGGCGACAGCTCGACCTCCTTGGCGCCCCGCGGCACCACCATGCCGCCCTCCGAGAGGAGCGAGCGGTCGTAGTCGTCCCAGCTCGAGCGGCCCAGGGCGAACAGGCGCTCCCGCTCCCGGAACGACGACTCGGGATCCGGCTCGGGGTCGATGAACACGTGGCGGTGGTCGAAGGCCGCCACCAGGCGGATCTGGCGCGACAGCAGCATTCCGTTGCCGAACACGTCGCCGCTCATGTCGCCGATGCCCACCACCGTGAAGGGCTCGGACTGGATGTCCTTGCCCATCTCCAGGAAGTGGCGCTTCACGCACTCCCAGGCGCCCCGGGCGGTGATGCCGACCACCTTGTGGTCGTAGCCCTGGGAGCCGCCGGACGCGAACGCGTCGCCGAGCCAGAAGTCGTATTCCGCGGCAACGGCGTTGGCCACGTCGCTGAACTTGGCCGTCCCCTTGTCGGCGGCTACGACCAGGTACGGGTCGGGCTCGTCGAAGCAGACGACGCTCTCCGGCGGGACGACCTCGCCGTCGTCCGCCAGACGGGCGCTGGCGTGCACCCGGGCGGTCGGGTCGATCCTCTCCTCACTCGCCATCGTCGCCTCCGTCGGCCGGCCCGTAGGACTTCGCGGGGATCGCCATCAGATCGGCGCTGCAGGCCAGCGCATCCCCGACCCAGGCCTCACCGTGGAACCGCCACAGGCGGCGCTTGGCGGATACCAGCTCGACC
>JAHWKH010000204.1 GCA_019347995.1 Gemmatimonadota bacterium
CGTGGGAGGCGAGAAGCCCACCGAAGGAGTGTCCGATGAGAACGTCGTAGGGGCGCGTACGGTAGCGCGCCTCGACCCACGGCTTCAGCTCGTCCCGGATGAAGGCCTGGAAGTTCGCCGCCCCGCCGGCGCCGGGCGGAGCGGATCTTGCGACTCCCGGAACGCGAGTGACACGAGCGGAGCGACTGTCCGGGAGGCGAGATGGCGAACGACGAGCGCGCGACCCAGGCCGGCATCGGCTGGCTGTGGGGACTGGTGATCCTGCTCATCCTCCTGGCCGGCGTCTGGTGGTGGATGCGGGCCGCACCCGCCGAGGCGCCGGCGGTCGACAGCCCCGAGGTCGGCGTGGTGACGTCGCCCCCGCCCATGCCCAGGACGTGACCGGGCGGGCTTCCCCCGCGGTCCTCTTCGGGTGATCTTCGGGAACCGACCGACCTCTCTCCGGCCGCGTTCGACCATGTCCCGACGTACCGGCACCGCCACCCTCCCGCTCCACGGCGGCCGCACGCCCCGCTGGCTGTTCGAGCGCATGGCGTCCCTCGCTCCCGCGGTGGTGGAGGCGATCGTCCTGGAGCACGGGCCCCACGAAGTGCTCCGGCGCCTCTCGGACCCCCACTGGTTCCAGGCGTTCGGCTGCGTCCTGGGCTTCGATTGGCACTCGAGCGGCGTCACCACGACGGTATGCGGCGCCCTGAAGACGGGCCTCGCCGGACGCGAGGCCGATACGGGGTTGCGCGTGGCGGGCGGAAAGGGCCGCGCGTCGCGGCGCACCCCCTTCGAGCTCATGGACCACGCCTCGCGTCTGGGGCTCGACGGAGACGCTCTGGTGCGCAGCAGCCGCCTATCGGCCAAGGTCGACAGCGCGGCGGTGCAGGACGGCTTCCAGCTCTACCATCACGCGTTCATCCTGGCCGACGACGGCGCCTGGGCCGTCGTGCAGCAGGGCATGCGCGAGGCGGACGGCTCGGCCCGCCGCTACCACTGGCTGGAGCGGCCCGGACTGGATCCGACGTGCGAGCCCCACGCCGCCGTCGCCAGTGACGGCCCCGCCGGCGCGGTCCTGAACCTGGTGGCGGCGGAGTCGGCGGGCGTCCGCCGGGCCTCCGCCGAGCTGGCGCGAACGGATCCCGGGACTCTCGAACGCGAGGTGGAACAGCTCTCGGCCCTGGACATGCCCCGACGCCACTGGGTCGATCCCAAGATCGACGTGGATCCGCGTTTCCTGAAGAAGGTCCTCGTGAGCACCTACGCGAAGGCACCGGCCGACTTCCAGCAGCTCCTGGAGGTGCGGGGCGTGGGAGCCAAGGGGCTGCGGGCCCTGGCGCTGCTGGCGGAGGTGACCTACGGGGAGACGGCCAGCGTCAAGGATCCCGCCCGCTTCTCGTTCGCTCACGGCGGCAAGGATGGATTCCCGTTCCCCGTCGACCGGGCGACGTACGACGGGACCATCGCCTACCTGCGCGAGGCCGTGGCGCGGGCGCGCATGGGCCACAGCGACCGGGTGGGTGCCCTGAAGCGGCTGGCCCGCTACGACGGCAGGGCGGGCGGGGCGCAGGTGCCCCGGGAAGGGCGTCCGCTACCAGCGGTGTGACGCCACCTGCACCATGTCCTTGCGATAGTCCTCCGCCGTCACGCCCCCGAACCACAGCAGGCGGCCGGCCCCGTCGGGGGTGAAGCCCCACACCATGCCCGGGTGGCCTACGCCGTAGTCGTCGCCCTCCGTCCCTTCGGGGAACATGGTGGGGGGAAAATCGAGGCTGCCCATGAGGGCGTCCACCTCTTCCTGCGGCGCCGTCAGGCCCACGAATCCGGGATCGAAGTTCCCCAGCCAGGTGGCGAGACGCTCGGGCGTGTCTCGCTTCGGATCCACCGACACGAACACCACCTCGATGCGCTCCCGGAGCTCGGGCGGCACCGAGTCGAGCGCCGTGGCGATGCGGGCCATCTGCAGCGGACAGACGTCGGGGCAGTACGTATAGCCGAAGAAGAGGAGCGCGAGACGCCCCTCCGTCTCGGCGCGGAAGTCGTACGCCTCGCCCTCGGTGTCGGTGAACGTGAAGCCGGGCTTTTCGATGGGGGGCGTGGGTCGGGCCGCCGTCACGCCCTCCAGGACCTCGTCGGGCGAGGGCGAGGGAGAGCACGCCCCGAACGCCAGGGCGAGCAGGACGGCCATCATCCGCCGGGTCCTTCTCATCGTCCACCTCCACTTCGGGCTGCAGTATCGGACGCTACGCCCGCGTGCGGGTGCAGCGCGTCGAGAGCGGCGTAGGGCACGACGAGCGCCCGCACCTCCACGTCGCCGGCGCGGCGGAACCGGAGCGTGAGAGCCATGGTGTCGCCGGCCTGCACGGATCCGGCGAGGCCCTCCAGCATGCCATGGAAGCCACCGGGGGCGAGGCGCGCCTCGCCCCCCGCCGGGACCGGCACCGAATCCACGGCCCTCATGGTGGAGACGCCGCCCTCGCTCAGGGTGCGATGGAGGCCGGCCCTGACGGGCGGGGGAGCGCCGAGAGCGAGCAGGGCGTCGGACACGCCACCCCGGTTGCGCACCACCAGGTACAACGCGGTACGGTCGCCCGTCACCGGCTCCGGCGCCACCACCGACGTCACGTCGAGGTCGCCGGCGGAGACCGCGGGCGTCGCGGATCCGGCGGCCGTGGACGCTCCGTCGGCTTCCCCGGCGACCTGCTCGGACGCGGCGGGAGCCTCGCCCCCGCACGTCGCCAGAGCCAGGGCCGCGGCCACGCCGGCTCCGGTGCGCATCGCGGAGCGCGGGATCGCCGCGATCATGCCGTTCCCGGCGCGTGGGAGGGCACGTCCTCCTGCTCCTGCTGGGCCACCCAGCGGAAGAACAGGATGGTGATCGACGTCCACAGGATGACGGCGCCGCCCATCTTCATGAGCAGGCCCGCCACGAGCTGGTCGTCGCGGGTGCTCAGGCCCGACACCGGTGGCGCCAGCTCGAACGTGGCGTAGAGCGGCATGCCCGAGAACGTGAGGTACGCGAACACGCCGGTGTTCAGGACGGTCGCGGCGATGAGGTAGCCCATCTTCAGGGGCTGCCGGAGCCACGGCCGGTCGGGAACCGGCGCCACCACCGGCCACCAGAAGAGGATCCCCGACGTCAGCCACACGGTGTCGAGCGCGAAGGAGCCGAGCTGATCGACCATGAGAGCGTCGACGAGCGGCGGCCAGTGGGTCAGCGCCATCACCCCGGTGAACGCGGCCAGCGTCGTGAGCGGGTGGGTCGCGGCGCGCAGGCCGGGTCCGCCCCGGGCGTCGAAGGTCCGGTACGCGTGGTGGGGCACCCCCAGGAGGAGAAGCGGCGGCGCCAGCAGCGCGATGAGGAGGAACTGCACCATGTGGACGCTGGCCAGGTAGCCGGCGCCCAACGCGCCGACCGGCCAGTCCAGCGCGATCCACAACACGAGGAGCCCTGCGCCGAATGCCGCCGGCGAGCCATGGGGACCGGGAGGGGGCGCCATGGCCGCGGCGTCCGGCGCTTCCCGGTCCCGGGCGGCGCCGCCACGTCGAAGGAGGGCGTACCCCACCCCGAGGGCGGCGATGAACAGCCACACCCCCGGATACGGCTGCCATTCCCAGGTCCACGGGACGCCCTGGGCCGCGCACCACCACTGCACGTCAGCCTCCCGGCGGCGCGGAGGGCCGGGTGGGGACGGACAGGCCGCGAGGCCATGCCTCCGCCGCCCCCGGCACCGTCTCCCGCACCAGGCGGGGCAGGTCGCGCAGCCAGTCGCGCTGGCGGGTGCCCCACGGGTACGCGTGCCGGGCGGGACCGTCGGCGCCGAACGCCAGGATCTGCGCCGCGTGCCCCACGAAGTACGCGTCATCCTCGCCCGCCTCCACCAGCGAGCGGGGCAGTCCCAGCGCGTCCTCCACCGCGTGGACCTCGGCGGGCGTGCCGCGGAGGCCCACGAACCCCGGATGGAAGCCGTCCAGCCATGAACGGATGCGCTCGGGCGTGTCACGCTCCGGGTCGGTGCTCACGAAGACCACCTCGATCCAGTCGCGCACGACCCTCGGCGGCAGGTCGTCGAGGACCGCGGCCAGGTTCGCCATGTGCACCGGGCAGACGTCCGGACAGTACGTGTATCCGAAGAACAGCAGCGCCACCTTCCCCTCGCTCTCGGCCAGGAAGTCGTAGGGACGGCCGCCGGTGTCGGTGAGGGTGAAGTCCGGGCGCTCCAGCGGCGCCGGCAGGACCTCACCGGCCCAGCCGTCGTCGGGCGGAGCATCGGCGGCCGGAGCGGGGCCGCAGGCAGCCACGCAGAGGGCGAGGACCGGAAGGGAACGAAGCCGGAGGCGGAGCGTCATCGTGAGAAGCGGCGATCCTGCGCCGGAAGTGCCGGGTATGGAGGCGGCCCCGCCGGAAGGATCGGGGCGGCCGCCGGTTCTACGCCGCGGGGGGGCCGTCGTTCCCGTGCGGCGGCGGCCTTCGCGCCCTGCGCGGCTGGACGCTCCATGCCGCCGCGCCCATGTTGCCCCGGACTCCCACTCCGACACGAGCGGCGGCATGGATCAGGACGGTGCGGCGGCCTTCGGCGGACCCTCCTGGCGCCGCCGCACCGCGAGCATGACCGCTCCGCCGGCGGCGAGCCAGACGAGGCTCGATCCGTAGCTGCGGGCGGAGAGCGCGCGCATCGCCTGCGCCTCCTCGGCGGCCCGGGCGCCCTCGAACTCGGCCATTTCCTCCGGGCTGTATTCCTTGGTCGTCAGCACTGTCCACAAGACCGCGAGGAAGAGCGCAGCGCCGCCGAACCAGAAGGCGTAGCGGACGGTGTCGGGGATGCCTCCGAGCGGCGCCTCGTTCGAGACGCCCCATTGCTCGAGCGCCCAGGGGAAGATCGACCCGACCACGGCGCCGGCGCCGATGAAGGCGGTCTGCACCGCGTAGCCGGCGCTGTGCTGCTCCTTCCTCAGCATGTCGCCGACGAAGGCGCGGAAC
>JAHWKH010000205.1 GCA_019347995.1 Gemmatimonadota bacterium
CGAGGGTGTGCTGGCGGCGGGGCGCATCCACTGCGTGAAGATCCGGCTGGGATACGTGCACCGCTGGGCGTCGGACCCCGCTTACGAGCCGGTCTACGCCCTGGCCGAGCGCTTCGACGTTCCCGTCGTCTTCCACACGGGCGACACGTGGTCGAGCCGGGCGAAGCTCAAGTACGCCGACCCCCTCACCGTGGACGAGGTGGCGGTGGACCACCCGGCGGTGACGTTCGTCATCGCCCACTGCGGCAATCCGTGGATCGAGTCGGCCGCCGAGGTGGCCTACAAGAACCCCAACGTGGTGCTGGAGTGCTCGGCCATGCTCACGGGCGACATGGCGGCGCTGGAGGGGGCGGACGTGGCGACGTACGTCACCGATCCCATCCGCTGGATCTTCGGCTACGTGGAGGATCCGTCCAAGCTCATGTTCGGCAGCGACTGGCCCCTGGTGGAGCTGGCCTCCTACGCCGAGGCCTACCGGGCGGCCATCCCCCCGGAGCACTGGCGGGCGGTCTTCCACGACAACGCGGCGCGGGTGTTCGGGTTCACGCCCTGAGGGAAGGATCGAGGCCGGCGCGGCCCGTGGTCCCGAGGGCCGGGAGCGGCGCGGTGGATGAGGGCCCCGGATCGCCGAGTGCCCCCTTTCCAGCGCGCCCTCCCTCCTAAGGCAGCGCCAGCACCACTTCGCCCGCCTCGTCCAGGAACTCCAGGCGCGCCACGTCCAGGGAGTCCACGTACAGCCGCACCCGCGTGCGGCCCAGGGTGTCTTCCAACCGGAGCGCGGCCGTCCTGTCCTGGCTCCCGAGGAAGACGCGGTGCGTGCCCAGCTCTCCCGGCCGGCGCATCTCCGCGAGCCGCGCCTCGGCCGCGTCGCGCTCGGGTCCCGGCTCGCCCCGGGTCGCCATGATCACGTCCACGAGCTCGTGGACCGTCACCTCGGTGGAGCGGTCCCACACGTGGACTCCCGCGGAGCGGCTCTCCCCGTCGTCTCCGTACTGGAGCGACACCACCTGGTCCTGGCGGAACTGGTCGAACGTGAGCGCGCCGCGGGCGGCGTAGCCACCGTCCTCCCGCTCGATGCCGCTGTAGACCAGCCCTCCCACCTCGTCGCCCCGCTCGTTGTAGAAGAGCATGCCCGCCGATCCCACCCGCCCCCCCGACAGCTCCCGGGGCAGCTCCTCGCCCTCCAGGATGGGGCCGGGGATGTGAGCCGAGCTGCTGATGGCCAGGGCGAGCCGGCCGTCCGGCTCCACCACGTTGATCCGCTCCACCTCCAGGATGCGGATGCGCTCCTGGGGCGGACGGAAGGCCGCCACGGCCAGCACGACGAGGACGATGCCGGACAGGGCGGCCCACGCCTTCAGGAGGCGGAGCTGTGTGCGGAGATCGGACGTGTCCATGGGCGATGTCGGGCCTGGAAGGGGAAAGGGGGTCGTGCACGCGAAGGGCCCGGAGCGGAGAGTGGATCCCGCCCCGGGCCCTCGCTTGGTCGGGTGGCATGGCGCCTCCCATTCCGTGCGGGTCCCACGACCTTCTCCGGCCCGGAACGCCGGGGTCGGTCGGCCGATCGTTCCGTGCCACGGCGCCACCGCGCGCGCCCCATGAGGGGCCGTGGACGGCGTCCCGGACCTCCCCGGTGCGTCGCCGCCCCACGGCGGCGGTCCCGGCGGGCCGGAGATCGGCCGTCCCCCTTGGCTCAGGCCTCCCGTGACCCACGGTCGACCGGCTCCATACCCATGCCACGCGGAGGGCCGGAAGGCAAGGATTTTCGTCGGGCGCCGCGAATGGAGCTCCGTGGCACGACATGGGCCCGCCCGGCGGTCGTATGCCATGGAACCTGCGTGCGCCCCCCCGGTGCCGCCATCCGGGATGGGTTCGCCCCCGGCCCGGACGCCCCACTCCGATCCCCGTGCCTCGAGCCGAACCCGATGCCCGCACCGCGAACCTTTCTCGTGATGTCCCTCCTGGCGCTCCCGGTGCTGGCCCTCACCGTCCGGGTCGACGTCCAGGCGGATCCCCCGGAGGGCCGCGCCGATCCCGTGGACGCCCTCGCCTGGATGGCAGGCTGCTGGGCCGGCATGCGCCCGGCCCGGAGCTACGAGGAGCAGTGGATGGCGCCCCGGGGGGGTGTGATGCTGGGGATGAGCCGCTCCGTGCGCGACGGCCGCGCCACCGGCCACGAGTTCCTGCGGATCGCCGGGGGCGACGAAGGCCTGGTGTACCACGCCGCCCCCTCGGGCCAGGCACCCACGGAGTTCGTGGCCACGGCCATCGGCGGCGACACGGCCGTCTTCGAGAATCCGGCCCACGACTTCCCCACCCGCATCACGTACCGACGCGGCACCGGCGATTCGCTGTGGGCCCGCGCCGAGGCCCCGGGGCCGGACGGGCGCATGTCCGGCGTGGAGCTCCGCATGGGGAAGGTGGCCTGTCCGTGACGGGTACGAGCCCCGTCGCACGGGACCTCCGGGCCTGGGGGCGGGAGGCGCGAAGCCCGGGGCGACGTTATCCTCCCGGGGTGACCCGGTCCGAGCCCATCCGAGCCCCGACATCCATGCGCTCACGCCTCCGCCCCCCCCTCGTCGCCGCCCTCCTCACGCTCACGGCGTGCGCGGGATCTTCCCAGGGAGTCGTCCCGCCGGAGGAGATCGTGCTGCGCCCCACGCGCACCTCCTTCGCCCCCGGGGAGGCGATGGACCTGGAGCTCTGGAACCGCTCCCGCGACGCGATGGGGTTCAACGCCTGCTCGGGGCTCATCCTCGAGCGCCGCTTGGGAGGCGACGCCTGGGACCGCGTGAGCCACCAGCCGCCCGGCACCGCCTGCACGCTCCAGCTCGACGCCCTCGAGCCGGACCGCTCCACGCTGGTGCGCATCCCTCCCCCCGACGGGCTCCCGCCGGGTGTCTACCGCGTCCGCATGCACGTGGAATGGCCTTTGGGCGACGGGCGCGTCGAGGTCCGGAGCCCGCCGTTCAGCGTGGGGAGGTGAGCCCGTGATCGGGCACGTCCGCGACCTGTTCGCCTGGACCGAGGGCGCCAACCACGCGGTGCTGGACGCGGCGGCCGCTCTCACGCCCGAGGAGCTCTCGAGGGAGCTGGGCGGAAGCTTCCCCTCGGTGCGGGCGACGCTGGCTCACATGATGGGCGCGGAATGGATCTGGCTGCGCCGCTGGCACGGCACGTCTCCCGTCGCGCTGCCCGGGGGATGGTCCCTGGACGACGTGGGCTCGATCCGCGCCCGCTGGAGCGAAGTGGAGCGGGAGCGCGTCCGCTTCCTGGACGGGCTGGAGGGGGAGGACCTGGAGCGGGTCCTGGAGTACCGGGACATGAAGGGCACCGCCTACGAGACTCCCCTCGGCGAGCTGCTCCTGCACGTGACCCACCACGCCGCGTACCACCGTGGCCAGGTGATCAACTTCCTGCGGATGCTGGGGCAAGCGCCGCCCCGTACCGACCTGGTGCTCTTCTACCGGGAACGGCGGCGGCCGGTCGAGGGATGACGCATCACACGGCGCGGCGGCCCTCGCCGCCACGCAGGTGCTGGTCGATCATCGCCACCAGGGCGTCGTCGTCGTAGTCGGCGAGCGTCTGGCCGGGGGGGATGGAGACGCTGAACGCGAGCCCGTCGGGCTTGCGACAGAAGATGACCTTGCCCTGGAAGCCGTGGACGGCAGCGTCGGGGTCGACGACATCGGAGCGTCGGCCCAGCTCGACCTCCCACAAATCCCCACGGGGATCGCGAATGCCACGGTTGTGGCCATCGGAACGCCGCTTGTTCTCCCGCGTCATCGGCTCCTCGTGGGCGCACGCCCCGGATGGGAGGGTCCAGCCTTCGACCTCCGGGAGGTGCACGCTCCGTGCCCGGCACCGGGAGGGACCGGCGCAGGCGCTCCGGCTCCTGGCGGCGATGCTCCGGCAACCGTGATCGCGGATCTCTACGCCGCCGACGGCGCCTCCTCGAGCAGCTCCCGCAGGTAGCGTCCCGTGACGCTTTCGGGCACGCGCGCCACGTCCTCCGGCCGCCCCATGGCCACCACCTCGCCGCCCCGCACGCCGGCGCCGGGGCCCATGTCGATCACCCAGTCGGCGGTCTTGATGAGCTCCAGGTTGTGCTCGATGACGACCACGGTGTGGCCGTGGTCGAGGAGGCGGTCCAGGACCTTGAGGAGCTTCCGCACGTCGTCGCCCGACAGGCCGGTCGTCGGCTCGTCGAGGATGTAGATCTTGCGGCCCTTCTTTCCCGACGTGCCCGCCAGCTCCCGGGCGATCTTGAGGCGCTGGGCCTCGCCGCCGGAGAGGGTGGGGGCGGGCTGGCCGAGCCGGAGGTAGCCGAGGCCGACCTGCTGGAGGTGCCACAGGATCTTGCCGAGCCGGTCCTCGCGGATGAAGAAGCGGATGGCCTCGTCCACCGTGAGCTCCAGCACCTGTGCGATGTTCAGCCCCCGGTACTCGACCTCCAGCGTGGCGGGCTTGTAGCGCGAGCCTTCGCAGTGCTCGCACGGCACGTACACGTCGGCCATGAAGATCATCTCGATCTCGACCTGGCCGGCGCCCTTGCAGTGCTCGCAGCGGCCGCCGGGCGTGTTGAAGCTGAACGTGCCGGCGTCGAGCTCGGTCATGGCTCACCTCCTGTTCGCGCGGATGCTCGCACAGCGCCGCGCTCGGGCTGCTGCCCGCTCAGTCGCTGAGCGTGCGCATCTCCCGGATCAGGTCGGCCTTGCCCTCGAAGCCGATGCCGGGAAGTTCCGGCATGACGATGTGGCCGTCCTGGACCTCGACGCCGTCGGGAAAGCCACCGAAGGGCTGGAACAGGTCCGGGTAGGACTCGTTGCCGCCCAGACCCAGTCCTGCGGCGATGTTCAGGGACATCTGGTGACCGCCGTGAGGAATGCAGCGCAGGGGCGACCAGTCGTGGTCCCGCAGCATCTGCAGCATCCTGAGGTACTCCACCAGCCC
>JAHWKH010000206.1 GCA_019347995.1 Gemmatimonadota bacterium
CTTCTTCGGCCCGGGGTGCGAGCCGGGGCTGGCGGAGGCGCAGCGGGTGCTGCGCCCGGGCGGCGCGATCGCGATCGTCGATCTGGACGCCACGGCCGAGCCCTACGGCCGCTGGATGCGGGCCGACCTGCCCCGCTACGACCCGGCCCGGGTGGAGGAGCTCGTCGGCGAGGTGGTGGGGGAGGGAAGGGCCCACGTCGTCCGGGTCGGCAGCCTCGCCTGGAACGCCGAGCTCTTCGAAGCCGTGTGCCGGGCCGTGGACCGGGCCGGCGGCATCACCACCGTCCATCTGCCGCCCTCGGACCTGGCGGTGGTCGACGCGGTCCGGGCGGCCGAGCTGGGCGTCACCATGATCGAGCACCACTACGGGTACGCCGAGGCCGCCCTGGGCGAGGATGCCTTGCCGGACCTTCCCCCGGGGTACAACTACATGGACGAGGCCCATCGCTTCCGCCAGGCCGGCGCGGTCTGGCAGGAGGCGCCGGTGGAGGCCCTGCTGGGGCCGGTGGTCGACCGTCTCGTGGCGTCCGGCGTCAGCCTCATCCCCACGATGAGCACCTACGAGGTGAACCGGGACTTCAACCGGGCCGTGGGCCTTCCCTGGCACGAGAAGTACACGCACCGGCAGCTCATCGAGTGGTACTTCCCGAACCCCGCCTACCACGCCTCCCACCACTGGGACTGGACGTCGAAGGACGAGCAGCGCTGGGCCGGGACGCTCCGCAAATGGCAGGACCTGATCCGGGAGTTCCACGACCGGGGCGGCCGCCTCTCCTACGCCGTGGACGATCCCTACCTCTGGAACACCACGGGGATCGGCAACGTCCGGGAGCTCCAGCTCATGCACGAGGCGGGGCTCGATCCCCTCGAGGTGATCCGGAGCGCCACGTACAACAGCGCCCGGACCCTGAAGCGCCCCGATCTCGGCTACATCCAGACCGGCTACACCGCCGACCTGGCCATCGTGGACGGCAACCCCCTGGAGAACCTCCGCTACCTCTACGCCTTCGGCGCCCTGATCAGGACGGACGAGGGCGAGATCGTCCGCCGGGGCGGCGTCCGCTGGACCGTCAAGGACGGGGTGGTCTTCGACAACCGGATCCTCATCGACGAGGTGCTCCGCATGGTCGAGGAATCGAAGGAGGGATGGACGAGCCCCGTGGAGGGGCTCTTCGAGCCGGTGATCGGGGACCGGGGAGGCCGGCGCTAGCAGGATCCCGCGATGCGCGGTGGGGGGCTCAGACGTACTGCGGTGCCTCCCCCGGGGGCCGACCATCCGAGGACGCCTTCGTCGCCGCGCGCAGCGCCCTGGCGCGGAGCCCGTCGATCCCGCCGCCGCCGCTCGTTCGCCCGGCAACGTCCATGGCTCGGGCCGTGCAGCACCGGGTATGATCTCGACGCGGAACCCGCTGGAGGGGACGACGAGTCTCCGGCACGCCCCCTTCGGCTCGACCCAAGGAGGAACCATGCCGACCTACGAGTACCGCTGCCTGGATTGCGACGAGGCCTGGGAGCGCCGGGAGCACATCGACGAGCACGAGGAGCTGGCGAATCGGACGGCCGCGCCGCCGCCCTGCCCCGGCTGCGAGAGCGAGCGCGTCGAGCCCGTGCTCAGCGGATTCTTCGCGAAGACGGGCAGGAAGAGCTGAGCGCGGATGGCCGCTGGCCCGGTCCCTGCGGCGCCTTCCCACGGTTTTCCGATTCCCACCGCCAGGGGAGGCGAGCATGGCCGCGTGCGAGGTGTGCGGCAACGACTACCACATGTCCTTCGAGGTGATCGCCGCCGGCAACAGGCATGTGTTCGACAGCTTCGAGTGCGCCATCCACAAGCTGGCGCCCATCTGCGACAGCTGCGGCGTCAAGATCGCCGGTCACGGCATCGAGGCGAACGGCACCTTCTACTGCTGCGCCCATTGCGCGCGGGCCGAAGGCGTGAAGGGCGCGGCCGACAACGTCTGAAGGGTGCGGCGCTGGCGGTCGGAAGGGGGGGAAGCCGCGGGGTGATCGGGAGCCCCATCAGGACGCGCGGCCGATCTCAGGGCACGGGGATCCGCCATCCGATGGTCACGGGCGACCCCGTCTCTGCGGGTGCCCCGTCGTCCGGCTCCCGCCCGGCGAACCGGCCGGCGATCCCACGGCCCACCGCCCACCCGAGGATCGAGCCGAATACGGTGTCCGAGGCCCAGTGCGCCTCGCTCGCCATGCGCGCGGCGCCGAGCGCGACGGCGAACGCGTAGAGCAGGGGCCCGGCCGGACCCAGATCGAAGCGATGGTTCCAGTAGGAGGCGCACGCCATGATGTTGGAGCCGTGCCCGCCCGGGAAGGAGCGCCGGGGCCACGCGCTCCAGGCCAGGGGATCGAAGTCGTAGGGATCGTCGCTGTACCTCGGCCGCAGGCGTCCGGTCATGCGGCCGACGACGTGGCGCGGCAGGCTGTTGGCGATGTTGGCCGTGGCACAGCCGAGCCCCGCGTCGCGCAGCGCGTCGCTGTCCAGCGCGGAGCCGGTGAGGTAGAGAAGGGCGGAGAGCGGCTGCAGCGCGAAGGAGCGTCCGAGGTAGCTGAGGGGCCTGGGCTCCTGCAGGGGCTCGAGCAGACGCAGGGGCAGCGCCGAGGGGTGCTCCCGCACCCACCGCTGGATCGCGCCGTCGAGGCTGCCGATCACGACCGTCGCCTCCGAGACGGCGATCAAGGCCGGCAGATCGGACGTGCCGACGCGGAGCGGCGAGCTCCAGACATGGAACACATCGCCCGCGGCGTCTCCGAGATCGCTCGCCAGGCTCTGACGGCGAGGGCCGTCCTGTGCGGTGCCGGGGCGGGCGAGGCAGACGCCAAGCAGAAGGAGCGCCGCCGAGCGGCGTGCGTGTCCGGTTGGAACGCTGCTGCCCGCCCGCCGCGTGCTCACCATCTCCTCGACCGTTTCAGTGGAACCGTCGTCCCCCGAGCCGCGTGGCCCTCTTGCAAGGCCCGTGCGACGACCAGCCCCTCCACTTCGCGCCGGCGTCGCCACCGAGCGCCTCCTCGCGTGTAGATTGGATCGAATGTGAGGAGGCGTCGCGGGCCCGGATCGGAGGCGGTGATGGCGAAGCAGTCGGAGGGTGGAGCGCTGGAGAGCGGCGGGATGTCCCTCCCGGCGAAGCTGGCGCTGGGGACGGCGGTGGGGCTGGGGGCCCTGATCACCGGGTTCGTGGCCACCCGCCAGGGCAGGCGCTTCGTCCGGGAGACGCTCAAGGGCAGGGTGCGGCCTCCCCTCGAGTACGACGTCCTGGAGGTCCTGGACGCCCATTCCCGCCTGGGGCGCCGGAGGATCGACGTACGCCAGGAGGAGACAGGGACGGTCGTGCTGCTCGGCACCGTCGCCAGCCAGGACGAGCGCGATCAGGCGCTCGGGCTCGCCGCGAAGGTCCGGGGCGTGGACGAGGTCCGGGACGGCCTGGAGGTGGAGCCGGACCGGTCTCGCCGGGGGCGCTGAGCGTGCAGCCCGTGACGCCGTCCCCCGTGCGCGGGAGGCCGGGGCCGTGAACGTGCTCGTCGCCCTCGACCGCGCGATCATCCTCGTGGACGCGGACCGGGGAACCGTCACGCCGACCCGCGGCCTCGACGACCGCCCCACGTGCGTCGCCGCCGACCCGCTGGGCGCCGGCCGCGCCTGGTGCGGGACCCGGGAGAGCGGAGTCTTCAGCAGCGACGACGGCGGCGCGACCTGGCGCCCGTCGGGGCTCCGGGGCCGCTCCATCATGTCGCTGGCGGCCAGCCCCACCGAGTCCGGGGTGGTCTGGGCCGGCACGGAGCCCAGCGAGGTGTGGCGCTCGCCTGACGGCGGCGGCGCGTGGGAGCGGGCGCCGGGGCTGGAGGCGCTGCCCTCGTCCTCGGAATGGTCGTTCCCCCCCAGGCCCGAGACCCACCACGTGCGCTGGATCGCCTGCCATCCCACCGAGCCGGGACGGCTCTGGGCGGCCATCGAGGCAGGGGCGCTGGTGTCGACCCCGGACGGTGGCCGGACGTGGCGGGACCGGGTGGCGGGCGGACCCTACGACACCCACGAGCTGGCGATCCATCCCGCGGCGCCCGACACGCTGCGCGTCTCGGCGGGCGACGGCTACTACGAGAGCCATGACGCCGGTGCCAGGTGGGGCTCGCCGCGCGACGGCCTCGAGGTGGGCTACCTCCGCAGCGTCGCCATCGACCCGGGCGACGCCGATGTGGTGGTGGTCTCCGCGGCGTCGGGACCCCGCAGCGCCTACGTCGCGGGCCTCGCGGACGGGCGGCTGTACCGCCGCGTGGGGGAAGGCCCCTGGGAGCGCGTGGGGAAGGGCTGGCCGGACGCTCCCTCCACCGTCGCTCCGCTCCTCGCGCCGGGAAGGCGAGCCGGCGAGCTGTGGGCCGCCGACGAGCGCGGGCTGCACCGTTCGGAGGACGGTGGGACCACCTGGAGCGAGGTCGCCGGCTACCTCGGATTGCCGAACCATCTGCGGGGGCTGGCACCGCTGCTCTAAGGGCGGGAGCGCCACGCTGGAGGCCGCGACATTGCCTGGGGAGACGGAGCATCCGGCGCCCACGGGGCAGCGGTCGGACGAAAAATCCTTGACGAGGGCCGAGCGACCCCCTAGATACCGACCGGTAGGTATGTCCTCCGCCGTCCGTCCGCCACCAAAACGAAGGCGCCCCATGCACCACGCCATACGGTCCCTGCTCAAGGCCCCCGGATTCTCCTCCCTGGTGATCCTGACGCTGGCGCTGGGGATCGGCGCCACCACCGCGATCTTCAGCGTCGTGAACGGCGTGCTGCTCAGGCCGCTCCCGCACCACGAGGGGGATCGACTGGTCTATCTGCGGCACTCGGTGGACCGCGCCGGCGGGGCGAGCATCAGTTTCTCCGTTCCGGAAGTCCGAGACCTTCGGAACGGGGTTCCGTTGCTGGCAGCGATCGCGGAGTACTCACCCTGGACG
>JAHWKH010000207.1 GCA_019347995.1 Gemmatimonadota bacterium
AGTTGTTCACTACCCTTGGCGGCCAACCCGGGAGGATAAAGGGTGGGCGTAGGCCTCGAGGTTGGCTTGGCGTCGTGCGGACGGCCCGGCGGTCTGCCACCAGGACTCGGCCGTGGCTTCCCCGGAGCCGCGCGCGTGTGGCGGGCCGTGCTGGCCAGTGGCCCGGGCCGCGATTCGCTGGCTCACGTCGCCGGTGACGCGACGTGAATCCCGCATTCGAGGGTGACGAAAACGTCCGAAGTGGGATTTGCACTGCCCGGCGTCGCCAAATCCCCACGCGTCCCCGCGACGGAAGTGCCAATGCGGATCATGCGTCGTGTGGCGACGTCAATTCCGCAAACGTCTCGGGTGAGACCGCCGATGCGGAATTCGCATCGCGGGGCCGTGCGCGAGCGCTCTCGCCTCCCATCGAATCAAGCCGCGTCCGTCGGGCGAGGCATGGCGTCACGGATCTGGCGCACGGTCCCGTCCATCTGAGTCGCTTTTCCCCGCCCGGCCGGTGACCAGGGACCATGGATGCGACGCGACCTTCCGCTCGGTTCTTCACTGCCCGCGGGGCGATCACCGGATGCTCGGCGTTTCTGTTCAGCGCCACCCGCCTCGGGCGCCCCCGGCCGCCCCGCCAGCGCTAGAGCGATCGGTCTGCTCCGAGACTTCCGCGCCACACCTCTAGGCGCCGATGGGCCGCCGCGCCACCGCGAGCACCGAAGTCCCGAACGGGAGGGGGACGCGTCCCAGGAGGCCCTCCTCCATCCGCGTGAGCCCGTACAGGATGCGGTTCAGGGGCGCGGGCGGAAGCGTCGGTGGGCGCGGCTCCCCTCCCAGTACCGCCTCCTTCGCCCGCACCGCCACCTTGGCCGGCACGAGCCACCGGAAGAGATAGCGTGCGCGCCCCACCTCGAGCCCGGCGTCGCGGAGCAGCCGGACGATCTCTGCCCGGGAGTAGCGGGTGCGGTGCTCGTTGAGGACGTCGTGCTGCGTCCACAGGGAGCGGAATGCGGGTACCGTGACCACCAGCGATCCGCCGGGCTCCAGGAGCTCCCGGGCGTGGGCGGCCGCTTCGTCGGGGGCGTCCATGTGCTCGAGGACGTCGAGCATGAGCATGAGGCCATAGGCCCGCCCCGGCCGGAAGCTGGCGTCGAACGGGCGCACGTGGATCACGCCGTCCGGGGTGGCGGCCCTGCTCACCAGCCCCTCGTCGGGCTCGATGCCCTCCACCTCGCCCAGCGGAGCCAGAGCCGGGAAGAGGAGCCCGTCCCCGCAGCCGACGTCGAGGATGTGGCCGAAGCCGCCGGGCGGCTGCAGCTCGCCCACCACGTCCAGGATCACCCTCTCGCGGGCGCGCCACCACCAGTGACGCCGGTGCAGCTCGCGGTAGCGTCGGCCGTATTCGGGGTCCACTCAGTCCCCCTCCAGCACGTCGCGCACGACGTAGAGCGGCCGCCGCTTCACTTCCTCGTAGACGCGCCCCACGTACTCGCCCACCACCCCCAGGAAGAGGAGCTGCACGCCGGAGACGAAGGTGATCGTGAGGATGAGGCCCGTGAAGCCTCGGGGCGAGGCGCCCGTGAAGAGGCGCGCGGCCACGGAGTACGCGGCATAGAGGGTGGTCAAGGCGACCGTCAGCGCGCCCAGCAGGGCGGCGGCGCGGAGCGGTGCGACCGAGAACGAGAAGATGCCGTCGAACGCGAGCCGGAAGAGACGCGAGGCGGTGTATTTGCTGGCCCCCGAGAAGCGCTCGTCCCGGTCCACGTCGACGCCGTCCTGGCGGAACCCGGCCCACGCCCGCAGGCCGCGCAGGTAGCGGTGCCGCTCGGGGGCGCGCCGCAGCTCGTCCACCACCTGCCGCGACAAGAGGGAGAAATCGCCGGCGTCGAGCGGCAGGCTGATGCCCGCCATCCGCGCCAGCAGGCGGTAGTAGCCCCAGTAGCTCAACCGGAGCCACCACGGCTCCTTGCGGCTGCTGCGGCGAGCGTACACCACGTCGGCACCGTCCCGATAGTGCGCCAGGAAGTCGGGGATCAGCTCCGGGGGATCCTGGAGGTCCCCGTCCATGAGCACGCAGACGTCTCCCGTGACGTGGTCCAGCGCGGCCGTGAGAGCCGCCTGGTGCCCGAAATTCCGCGACAGGAGCACGACGCGGATCCTCGGGTCCCGCCGCGCCGCCTGGCGCAGCAGCTCCGGCGTCCGGTCGCGGCTGCCGTCGTCCACCAGCACCAGCTCGTGGGGCCCGCCGTCGATCCCGTCCAGCACGGCCGTGAGCCGCCGCACCAGCTCGACGAGGCCGCCCTCCTCGTTGTAGAGCGGGATGGCTACGGAGACACGGGGGGTATCGCGGAGGGAGGACGGCCGGGGGCTTTCGGATCCGGAGGGGTCCTCCCTCGGGTGCGACAGGCGCCGGTCTGCGGAGGCTCTCAAGCGTCTTCTCCCTTCCTGGCGGGATCCGGGGCTGGCGCCGCGGGCAGGGGGGCTCCCTTGAAGTACACCATCTTCCAGAAAGCCAGAGGACCGACCCCCAGATCGTATGGCAGGAAGGTCTCCGCTTCGAAGTGGCGCGACAGGAGTTCTCTCCAGGCCTCCAACGGCCGGGGGTGCTCACCGCGGTCCAGTCTCGCCAGCAGGTACGCAGCGGACGGACCATGGGGAAGCACCAGGTCCAGCACGTGGAGACGCCCGGCCGGCGCCAGCAGCGTGGCCAGGTGGGCGAGGATCCGATCGGTGTCGTCGTCCCCGATGTGGTGGAAGAAGCTGTTGGCGAGGATGACGTCGAAGGGCTCGGCGTCCTCCACCTCGTAGCGGGTGACGTCCGCCACCACGAAGTCCCGCCCGTATGTGCGCCGTGCATGGGCGATGTAGCGGGGGTTCACGTCGATCCCCAGGTACCCCGTCTCCCGGAAGTGACGGGTGTTGGTGCCGGGCCCGCACCCCACGTCCAACACCCGCCGACCCGGGCTCAGATCGGCCTCCGCCAGGAACGGCGCCAGCTTCCGCTCGGCGAAGGGCGCCTGGATGGCGCGGTAGACGGCCGTGCGACCGAGGAGGGCTTCGAAGAGTCCCATCGAATCCGTGTGTGGCGAAAGGGGATGCGGGCGCGCAGCCGTCGGCCGGAGATGGCCAAGTTACTACATGATCCACCCGCCCGCCGAGGCATGGGTGTCGTTCATGGCACTGCTGCAAGCTGGCTGGGAGCCGGGCTGGCCGTCGGAGCGCGACCCCGGCCCGGCTCTTGCTCGTGCTATGGGTGGAGACCCACCGCTAGGAGCACCGCATGACGACGATGTTGAGCAGGCTCGGCGCGAACGCCGTGGCGAAGATCTTCCTGGGATACAGCGGGATGGGATTGGCCCTGGTCATGGCGATGGCGGTCGTCGGCGGACCCGAATGGAGCGTGCCGCTCCTGGCGGGCAGCCTGATCCTGCTCCTCCCCTTCGTGCTGGTGCTGGCCTGGGCGCTCGACTGTCGGCAGTTCCAGGGGCGGCGGCCCCGGGACTGACGCCCGCGCCCCTCAGCCGCCCCCGTCCGGCGCGACATCGCGCCAGCGCACGATGAAGCGGCCGACCCGCTCGGCCCGCGGGTAGCGGCGCTCCACCTCCCGGATCACCCCCATGTCCGGCTCCGAGAAGCGCCGCACGGTGTTGAGCGCGACGGCGTCGACCCCCTCGGCCTCGAGGGCGTCCAACACACGCCGGCTCCGCTCCCGGGGGTCGTCGAAGACCTCGAAGAGCGTGCGGGTGGGATTCCTCAGCCCTGTGAGGAAATAGATCTCCGGGGCGTCCGGCGTGGCATAGACGGCGTCCCCGCTCGAATGGGCCCGGAGGAGCTGCACCACGCGCCCGTACTCCAGCGCCTCCGGCGCCGGCACGCGAATGCCTCCCCGCTCGAACGCCAGGGGCGCCAGCGGCACGTCCGGCGGCGGCGCGAAGTGGCCTCCACGATCGGGGCCCAGCGCCAGGAAGGCCACGTAGAAGGCGGCGAGCGTCAGGGACACGGGACGCGGCCCCCGCAGCTCCCGCTCGCTGGCCCCCAGGGCCGCCAGCGCGGCGAGGATTCCCATCGGGGCCACCTGCGCGAAGTAGATGGGCCCGGAGAACGGGAACTGGACCAGCGAGACCAGCGCCGCGGCCCAGAGGGTGGCCTCGGCGGGTGCGGTCCGCTTGAGCCCGATGGGCCGTCGCATGAGCGCGACGCCGGCCGCCAGCGCCGCCACCGGTACCAGGGGCTGCATGGAATGCCACACCGCGCGGTAGACCGGATCCCGCCCCATGAGCGCCAGCAGGACGAGCCCACCCGCGCCCGTGGCGACGGCCAGGCCGCCGCGCCGGCCGCGGGAGACACGGGGCTCGGCCACGATCAGCGCCAGCGGCACCAGGGCGCCCGCCGTCCACACCAGCGGCAGGGGAAGGGAGGCCGCGGACGCGAAGCGGAGCCGGGGCAGCACGAAGACCCCCCGGATCAGGTCGTCCGCGGCGCCCGCCGTGGCGAACGCGCCCACGAACAGCGCCACCGGCACCACGAAGCCGGCTCCCAGCCAGGTCCAGCCGGCGGCGGTGCGACGGGCCGCGGAGCCTTCCGGCCAGGGGGGGCGCCACACGGCCGCGGCGGCCACGATGGCGGCGACCACGGTGGGGGCCACGTAGTGCCCGCGCACGAGCCCCGCCTCGATGAGCAGCCGGCCGCCGACGAGTACCTCTCCCTCCTCCCGGGCGCGCTCCACGGCGGCCTCGTAACGCTCCACCGAGCGCTGGTCGATCACGGGACCGAAGTCCACGTCCCGCTCGGTCGGGTCTCCGATCCGGAGGCGGGACGTCCGCTCCAGAAGCTTCTCGAGGAAGACGTCGCGCACGGCCGGGTGGACGTAGACCCGCGACGTGGCGCTGCACTTCTGGTTCTGGAGCCCCCAGGCGCCCCGCGCCACGCCCTCCGCGGCCGCCTCCACGTCG
>JAHWKH010000208.1 GCA_019347995.1 Gemmatimonadota bacterium
AGCGGGAGACTGCAAACGTCGGCGGGAACATGTCGCCCGGCAGCCCGACAGCCGCCAGCACCGCCGCAGAGTAGAACTCTACATTGGTGTACAGTTTGCGACCCGGTTTGCGTTCGTCGAGCATCGCCAGCGCGCGATCCTCTGTCCGCTTCGACAGCGCGAAGAATTCCGGTGTCGACGCGGTTTCTGCCATACCGCGAAGGATCTCCGCGCGCGGATCCTCGGCCTTGTAGACCCGGTGGCCGAAGCCCATGAGGCGCTCCTCCCGGTTCTTCACCCGCTCGATGAAGTCGGGGATGTTGTCCACGCTCCCGATGCGGCCCAGCATGCGCAGCACCGCCTCGTTGGCGCCGCCGTGGAGGGGCCCGTAGAGGGCGGCGTTGGCGCCGGCCAGCGACGCGAAGGGATCGGCCTTGGCCGAGCCGATCACCCGCATGGTGGTGGTCGAGCAGTTCTGCTCGTGGTCGGCGTGGAGGATGAAGAGCACGTCCAGGGCACGCTCCAGCACCGGGTTGGGCTTGTATTCCTTCTGCCCGATGCGGAAGAGCATGTTCAGGAAGTTGGCCGTGTAGGAGAGCTCGTTCTCCGGATACACGTACGGCAGCCCGCGGTGGTGACGGTAGGCGAAGGCCGCGAGCGTGGGCATCTTGGCCACGGCGCGCACGATCTGGATCCAGCGCGTCGCCGGATCGTCCACGTCCTTGGCGTCGGGATAGAACGTGGAGAGGGCGGCCACGGAGCTGATCAGGATGCCCATCGCGTGGGCGTCGTAGCGGAAGCCGTCCAGGACCTTGAGGATGTTCTCGTGCACGTACGTGTGGAACGTGACGTCGTGGACGAAGCCGTCGAGGGCGTCCTGGGTGGGCAGCTCCCCCTTGAGGAGGAGGTAGGCGACCTCGAGGAAGCTGGCCCGCTCGGCGAGCTGCTCGATGGGGTAGCCCCGGTAGCGCAGGATCCCGTTGGCGCCGTCGATGTACGTGACGGCGCTGCGGGTGGAGGCGGTGTTGGTGAAGGCCGGATCGTACGACATCATGCCGAAGTCGTCGTCGCGCACCTTGATCTGCCGCAGGTCCATCGCCCGGACGACGTCCCCCTCGAGGATGGGGACCTCGTACTCCTGGCCGTTCCGGTTGTCCCGGATGGTCAGCGTGCCCTTCCCCTCGGTCCCGTTCTCAGCCATGCCCTTCTCCGTGGAGGCGTTGCCTGTCGTCGTGCTTCGGTCTGCCGGATCGCGCCCCGCTGACACCGCCCTGGCCCGGATCGCGGCAGGGTCGGATGGGCGACGAAGGGGCAGCGGTCAATTATAGGGGAAGGGCCAGGGTCACCCAACCCTGGTCGGGGCGGCGGGTCGGCGAAGGCCGGAAGGCCTATCTTGACCCGCCCGAGCCCATCCACCGTCCCTCCGCCACAGGCTCCATGCCCCTTCCCGAGCGTCTCCGGGTCCTGGCCGATTCGCGCGCCCTGGCGTTCGGGCTCGTGGCCGCGGCGCTGGCCTACACGCTGTCGCTGGTGGACCTGGGATGGATCCCCCACGACGACGGCATGCTGGCCCACGCGGCGGGGCGGGTCCTCGACGGCGAGCTGCCCCACAGAGATTTCGACGATCCCTACACTGGAGGGCAGGCCCTGCTTCACGCGTGGGCCTTCGCCGTGCTCGGGGAGCGGCTGCTTGCCCTTCGCCTCGTCCTGTTCGCGGCCCTCGCGGGCACCGTCCCCGTCATCTACTGGATCGCCCGCCGCTTCGCGGGAAGGACCGTCGCCGCCCTCGGCACGGCCCTGGCCGTGGCCTGGAGCGTACCCACCCATCCGCTGGCGCTGCCGTCCTGGTACAACCTCTTCCTCGCCATCCTGGGTGTGGGGGCGTTGCTCCGCTTCCAGGACACGGGACGCCGGCGTTGGCTGGCGGCCGCCGGCGCGTGCGCCGGCGTGTCGATCCTGGTGAAGGTCGTGGGGCTCTATTTCCTGGCGGCGGCCTTCCTCTACCTGGTGTTCCTCGACCAGGAGGAGGCGACGGTGGCGGCGCCGCACGCGGGAGACAGCGCGCCGACGCGCCGCGGAGGCGTCCACCGCGCCTTCGTGACCGCGGGCCTGCTCACCTTCCTGCTGGCGCTCTGGGCCCTCCCGGGCGACGCCCGCTCTCCCTCCACCCTGTTATGGCTCTTCGCGCCACCGGCGTCGCTGGTGGGCCTGATCCTCCACCGCGAGTGGACCCGTGTAGCGCGCGTGGCGGCCGCCGTCCGCACTCGTCGCCTGGTGGGGCGTGGCCTGATGATCTCGGCGGCCGCGGCCGTGCCCGTGGCGCTGTTCCTCCTGCCCTACCTGGTCAGCGGGTCTCTGGGAGCGGTGGTGGAGGGCGTCCTGCTCGCCCCGGGGAGGCGCCTGGCCGCCTTCCTGAAGCCGCCCCCGCCCGCGGCCACCGCCCTTCCCCTGGCCCTGGTGGCCGTCCTGGTGGCGTGGGCGCGCCGGTCCAGACGGGCGGACCGCGGCATCGCGTTGGCGCTGGCGGCGCCGTTGGCCGTGGTGGCCGCCGGAGCGGGGGCCCTCCCGCTCCTCTATCGGGCCGGCTGGTGGCTGCTCTATCCCATGGCCCCCGTGGTCGTGCTGCTCGGGGCGGCCCGGATGGCCGCGGGCGACGATTCCCCCCGGGGGAGCGTGGAGGCGGATGTCTCGAGGGGCGTGGCGGCGTCTCGCGCGGATCTCTTCCTCCTCCTGGCCGCCACGGCCATGGTGGGGCTGGTGGTGTTTCCCACCTATGTGGCCCACTACGTCTTCTACTCGGCGCCCCTGGTGGTCCTGGCCGTCCTCGCGACCGTCGCGCCGCTGGATCGGGCGCCGCGGGCGGCGCTCTCCGTCCTCCTGATCTTCCACCTGGTCTTCGCCGGGCTCTGGGTCCACCGCTCCGAGGTCTGGCGCATGGGAGACCGTCACAACCGCCACCCTCCCGCCGAACGGCTCGCCATGCCCCGTGGCGGCATCCGGGTCACGCCCGGGGAGGCGGAGGCGTACGGGCGCCTGGTGGCGGCGCTGGAGAGTCTCGAGGTCGGGCCCTACATCTGGGCCACGCCCGACGCGGCCGAGGTGTACTTCCTGGCCGGCCTCGAGAACCCCACGCGCACGTTCTACGACTTCCTCGACCCAGACTTCTACGAGGACCCACAGGGGCGCCGAGACCGCTTGGAAAGGGTGCTGGAGCGGCACGACGTCGGCGCCGTCGTGGTGAAGCGGAGCCCCGCCCTCGTATCTCCCCCCGTCTCGACGGCGCTGCGGGAGATGCTGGTGGCGCGCTATCCTCGCGCGGCCGAGATCGGGCCGTTCGTGATCTTCGTGCGGGGGGAAGAGCCCCCGCCGTGAGCCCCCGGGGCGGGAGCCGCGGGCCTACCGGGCCTGGGCGACGGGGAGCAGCCGGCGCTTGATGCCGTCGATGCGGGCGGCCAGATCGTGGGAGCAGCGAACCTCTCCCGAGCGGCGCAGCACGATGCCCCCCACGTAGGACGGCACCCGCCCCACCGCGACCGCGCACGAGACGTCCGGCCCCGCCGCGTCGGCGAACCGCACCTGGGCGAGCCAGGACTCCCCGCTGGCGTCGGCCTGGTAGAACGTCACGATGCCGTTCTCCTCCCGCAGCACGTCTCCGGACTCGCTCGGCGGCCCACCCTCGCGCGAGATCCCCTCCTGGGTCTCGACGAAGCGCTCGAGCTCGGACCGCAGCCGCTCGGCCGAGCCCCGTCCGAGGACCCGGCCGACGGGCGCCCCGACGTTCGCGGCGCCGGCACGGACCACGAAGGTGTCGGCCGGCGGTTCCGCCAGGACATAGCCACCGAGGCCGCCGGCGAGCATCAGACAGCCGGCGCCGAACCAGCTCCGGCCGATGAGGGGGGAAAGGCGGGCCTCGAGGGCATCGAACCGATGGCGGTCCATACTCGGCTGTCCGGGCTGGGGCGTTGGAGAGGGAGGCCTCCATGGCGGCCGGTCCCTCGCGGCCTTTCCCCCAGGGGCAAGTTCCGTGCAGGGACGCGCAGGCACACGAAACCGCCAATCCGGGCCGTTTTTCGAGTCGGACGATCCGCCGCGGCCGGTGCATCGTGCCGGGTGTGGATACTTCCTGCCGGGTTCCTGGCGCCGAGCAGGGACGACCGCGACTCCCTGATCGGTCGCGGCGTCACGAGAGCAGTGCCGGGGGCGGGACTTCGTGCCGGCTTCGGCGGGGTCTTCGCCGCCGGCGAAGACCCACAACGCGGCCTCCGAGGCGCTCGGGATCCTTGCGTGCGGCGCTCCCCCGACGAAGAGTTCACCTCAATCCACCTCCCCGCCCCCGAGGTGTACTGATCGCCCGGTGAGCACTGACCCCCTGGCTCGCATGCGCGCCGCGCTCTCCGGCTGCTACGATTTATTCCTTGAAATTCCTCCATCCCCAGGAGCCCGCCATGTCCTCCACGGCTGACCTCTCCCGGCTCTCTCCCGACTTTTCCGGCAGCCTTCTCATCCCGGGAGACCCGGGGTACGAAGAGGCGCGCCGGGTCCACAACGGGATGGTGGATCGACGACCCACCGTGATCGCGCGCTGCCGGAGCGCCCAGGACGTCGTGCGGGCCGCCGTCGCGTGCGCCGAGGTCCGCAGCGTGCTGGTCGTCACCGACGACGAGCAGGCCGCAGCCGCCCTGACCCGGCTGGGAGCGGACGTGCAGGCCGACCGCCCTGACGCCGGCCTGAACCCGGCGCTCGAGCACGGCGCCGCGCTGGACTTCGGCTGCGGCGCAGGCCGCCTGAGCCGCCCGCTGGCCGACCGCTTCCGGCACTATATCGGCCTGGACATATCAGAGGAGATGCTGGCGAATGCGCGCCGGATGAACAGCGACGTCCCCAACGCCAGCTTCGTTCACAACGCCGGCATCACGCTGGCCTCGATCGCGGACCGCAGCATCGACCTGGTCTAC
>JAHWKH010000209.1 GCA_019347995.1 Gemmatimonadota bacterium
TCTTCAGCGTGCAGCACTTCTTCGCCGGCCAGGTCGCCCGCTGGCGCGAGGAGCGTGGGATCGAGGTGCTGATCGTTCAGGACGTCCTCAGCGGACAACGCACGATCCTCACCCCGTCCGAGCAGGCGGGGCTCGAGCGCGTGGAGGCGAGCGGTGGCCGCGCGCGGCCGGGACGTGGCGGTGGCATGGTTCGCCGCCCCCGGCGAGGCGGCCCAGGTGAAGGCCGCGTTCTCCACGGACGCCGGGGCGACGTTCGGACCGCCGGTGCGCCTCGACGCCGGAGCCCCCGGCGGCCGCGTGGACATCGCGCTCCTCGACGACGGCACGGCCGTAGTAACCTGGCTGGAGCGCGTCTCCACCGAGGGCGGCGGCGCCACCGGCGAGATCCGGGCCCGGCTCGTGGCCCCGGATGGATCGGCGGGCGAGCCCCGAGTCCTGGCCCGCTCCTCCGACGCCCGGGCGAGCGGATTCCCCCGCCTGGCCCTGGCCCCGGGAGGCGAGATGGTCGTGGCCTGGACCGACGTGCTGGACGAGGTTTCTAGGGTGCGCGTGGCGCGCTTCGACCGCGCCGCGCTGCCGGAGCCGGGAGCATGAGGCGGCCGCGCGCGCACCGCCGCCGCTGCGCCCGGCGTCTCCCGATCGTCGCCCTCCTGGCGGCCGGGCTCGCCGCGGGCGGCTGCGGAGCGGACGGCGACGGATCCCGGACGGGCCCCCCGCGCCAGGGCGATCCGCTGCCCCCGTTCACCGCCGCCACGCTGAGCGGGGACACCGTCTCCCTGCGCGATCTCGAGGGCCCGCTGCTGGTGAACCTGTGGGCCACGTGGTGCGCGCCGTGTCGCGCCGAGACGCCCTACCTCCAGTCCATCCACGAAGCGTACCACGATCAGGGGCTCAAGGTGATCGGGATCACCGTGGACGACCGCGGCGCCCGCGCCTCCGTCGACCGCTTCCTCGAGGAGTTCGGCGTCACCTACGGCATCCTCCACGACCCCTCCATGGGCTCGATGGACGTGTTCGGCGCGATCGGCCTCCCGGCCACGTACCTGGTGGACAGGGAGGGCACGATCGCCTGGGCGCGGCTCGGGCCCGTGATGGAGGGCGATCCCGTCTTCGAGGAGGCGGTGCGCCGGGTGGTGGAGCCCGATTCGTGAGGCTGGAGGAGCTGGAGACGCCCGCCGCGGTCGTCGACCTGGAGCGCGTGCGGGCCAACTGCTCGAGGGTCGCCGGCTACTGCACGGAGCACGGCCTCGCCTGGCGGCCCCACGTGAAGACCCACAAGAGCCGACGCGTGGCGCGCCTGCAGCTCGAGGCGGGGGCGCGGGGGCTCACCGTCGCGACCCCGCGGGAGGCCGAGGTCATGGCCGACGTGACCGACGACCTCCTCCTCGCCTATCCGCCTGTGGGCGCGTCCAAGCTGTCGCGGGTGCTCGCGCTCCCGGCCGGCGTGGACCTCCACGTGGCGCTGGACTCGCCCGAAGCGATGGACGGGCTGGCCGACGCGGCGGCGGCGGCGGGGCGCACCGTGGGTGTCCTCGTGGAAGTGGACGTCGGCATGGGCCGGGTGGGGGTGGCGGACCCCGACGAGGCCGTGGCCCTGGCGCGGCGCGCATCCCGGACGGCCGGCGTCGCCTACCGCGGCATCCTCTTCTATCCCGGCCACATCCGCGTCGAGCCGTCCCGCCAGGACGAAGCCCTCGCGGTCCTGGGCCGCCGCCTCGACACCCTCGTGGCCGCCCTGGCCGCCGAAGGCCTGGCGCCGGGGATCGTGAGCGGCGGCTCGACGCCCACCCTGTGGCGGAGCCACGAGATTCCACATCTCACCGAGATCCGCCCCGGCACCTGCGTGTTCTTCGACCGGGAGGGCGTGGCCATGGACGTGGCGGAGCCGGGCGACCTGGCGTACACGATCCTGGCGACGGTGGTGAGCACGGCCGTACCCGGGCAGGCCGTGGTGGACGCCGGCTCCAAGGCCCTGGCGAAGGAAGCCCGCGGCGAGGGCGAGGGCTACGGAGTGCTCCTGGACCGTCCCGGGGTGGTCGTGAAGGGGCTCTCGGAGGAGCACGGAATCCTGGACCTGACCGGAACCACGTGGCGGCCGCGCGTGGGCGAGCGGGTCCGCATCGTGCCCAACCACGTCTGCGTCTCCGCCAACCTCCAGGACGCCCTGTGGGCCCTCGAGGGCCATGACCTGGAGCGGTGGGAGCAGGAGGGGCGGGGGAGGACACCGTGGACCGGCTGACGCCGGAGCGCGCCGGCGCCATCCTGGAGCGGGCCGGCGACGCCCGCGTCGTGGTGGTGGGGGATCTCATGCTGGACCAGTACCTCACGGGCCTGGTGGACCGCATCTCTCCCGAGGCGCCGGTCCCGGTGGTGCGCGTCGAGGAGGAGTCATTCGCCGTGGGCGGCGCCGCCAACGTCGCCCACAACGTGGTGGCCCTGGGCGGACGCTGTCAGGTCGTGGGCGTGCTGGGGACGGACCCGGGCGGCGACCTGCTCCGGCGCGCGCTGGAGGTCCGGGGCATCGGCCCGGCCGGCCGGGTCGCCACCCGGGCGCGCCCCACCCCCGGGAAGACCCGGGTGCGCGCGCGCCGGCAGCAGGTCGTCCGCTTCGACCGGGAGCGCGACGAGGACGTGTCCGACGATCTCGCCCGCGCCCTGGCCGGGGCCGTGGAGGACCTGGCCGCCGACGCCGACGCCCTCGTCATGGAGGACTACAACAAGGGCGTCCTCGTCCCCTCCGTGATCCGGGCCGTCGTGGACGCGGCCGCCGCCCGGGGCCTGCCGACGGTGGTGGATCCGAAACGGCTGCGGTTCTGGGAGTATGGCGGGGTCACGGTCTTCAAGCCCAACGCGAAGGAGCTGGCCGACGCCCTCGGCGAGCCCCTCCGTCCCGACGACCCCGACTGGATGGAGGAGGTACGCCGCCGGCTCTCGTCGCGCCACCTCCTGCTCACGCTCGGGGAGCGCGGGCTGGCGTTGCGGACCGAGACCGGTGAGTCGCTGCGCATTCCCGCCGTCGCCCGCTCCGTCTACGACGTGTCCGGCGCGGGCGACACGGTCACGGCGGTCGTGGCCATCGCGCTGGCCGCGGGCGCCACGCCCGTGGAGGCGGCCATCCTGGCGAACCACGCCGCCGCCCTGGAGGTGGCCAAGACGGGCGTGGCCACCGTGAGCCGCCGGGAGATCCTCGATCAGCACCGGGCCTTCCACGGCCCGCCCGCTCCGACCCCCCGAATGACGGAGGACATACCCACATGAGCGACCTCGGCATCGTCGAGACAGGAAACGCCCCCGCGGCCATCGGCCCCTATTCCCAGGCCGTCACGGTGGACGGCTGGGTCTTCTGCTCCGGCCAGATCCCCATCGACGCGGCGTCGGGCGAACTGGTGGGAGGCGACGTGGCGGCCCAGACCGAAACGGTGCTGGCGAACCTCGCGGCGGTCCTGGAGGCGTCCGGCGCCTCCCTCTCCCGTGTGGTGAAGACCACCGTCTTCCTGAGCGACATGGGCCATTTCGCGGCCATGAACCAGGTGTACGCCCGCCGGTTCGGGGAGCATCGGCCCGCCCGGGCGACGGTCGCGGCGGCGGGCCTGCCCAAGGGCGTGGACGTGGAGATCGAGTGCGTGGCCCGGACGGGCTCCTAGCGCCGAACCGCTCGAGTGGGTCCAGGGCCCCGGGGTGCCGACACGGCGCCCCGGGGCCTTTTCACGTCTCCGGGAACCCTCGCGGCCGCCTTACAACTTCCTGACGTAAGCGGCTGTTCGTTCTTGACACTCTCATCACAGCCCCGTAATGATGGGGCATTCAGCGGACACCTGTGGATAGGTCCCGTACCCGAAAGACCGTATACACCCCTTCCGCTTCCGCTTGCGCACGCGCGAGCGGGCGGAAGGAGCCCTGACTCCGTAGAGAGACGCGGCGTGTCGAGCGGCGTCCGGAGGGAAGGCTGACGAAGGACCCGGCCCGGCAGATCCCGGGATGAGGTCATAGATCGTTTCGTTCCATCCACACCAGGGAGTGCGCGCCATGACACGTCCCACGTTCGCTCGCGCCTTTACGGGCGCGGGGCGGTGGCTCCTCACGGGGTTCGCCGTACTCGCGCTCGCATGGGCTCCCACCGACCTGGCCGGCCAGACAGGCCAGCTGGTCGGCACCGTCCGCGACGCCTCGTCCGGACGGCCGCTCGAAGCGGCCCAGGTCTACATCGACGCCACCGGCATCGGTGCCCTGACCAACGCCAACGGCCGCTACCTCCTCCTCAACGTCCCCGTGGGTGAGGTCACGCTGGTGGCCGAGCTCGTCGGGTACCGCGGCACCCGCCAGACCACCACGGTCACGGCCGGTGAGTCCACCGTGGTCGACTTCGGGCTGGCGCAGACGGCCATCGCTCTCGACGAGATCGTCGTGACGGGCACGGCGTCGCGGACCCGGGCCCGCGAGATCGGCAACTCCATCGGGGTGCTCGACGCGGACATCGCGGAAGTGCAGCCCATCTCGAACGTGTCCGATCTCCTGCGGGGCCGGATCGCCGGCGTCGTGGTGCAGCAGGGCTCCGGGGACGCGGGCACCGCGTCGACGATCAAGATCCGGGGCAGCTCGACGATGCGTCTGGTCAACGACGGGCCCCTCGTCTACATCGACGGGGTGCGGGTCAACAATCGCATGGAGAGCGGTACCCGGGACGTCTCCCGCATCGACGACCTCGACCCCGCCATGATCGAGAGCGTGGAGGTCATCAAGGGCCCCAGCTCCACGTTGTACGGGGGAGATGCCATCGCAGGTCTCGTCAACCTCGTCTCGAAGGTACCCACCGCCGAGCCGGAGCTCTCGCTACTCGCCAACGCCACGACCGCAGGGGGCTACGATGTCGGCGGCTTCTACACGGCGAAAGGAAAGCGCATCGGCCTCACGCTGCTGGCAACGGGCAACCT
>JAHWKH010000020.1 GCA_019347995.1 Gemmatimonadota bacterium
GCTAATGTGTAGGCCCGAGAAGTCAGCCGGTCAAGGCGAAGAGGATGTTGACGTGACCGTGTCCGTATCCCCGTGCGGGGGCCGTTTCATTCCCCTGCTCCTGCTCCTGCTGGCCGCGTGTTCGTCACCGCCGCCGCCCGAGTGGCACGAGGAAGACGGCTACCGCTGGCGGGAGCTGCGGGTCTCGGGTGGGCGCGCACCCGGCTTCGTCGCGGTCGACGCCGACGCGGACGTCGCGGGGACATCGGCGGAGCCCGTGGGTGGTGCGACGCTGGAGGCCGGTCGGCGCGGATGACGACGTCCCTCGAGACGAGACCGTACGGAGACTCCATGCCCACCTGGCTCGATCTGGACATCCTGCCCCAGCCCGACGATGTCACGTGCGGCCCCACCTGCCTGCACGCCGTCTACCGGTTCTTTGGGGAGGAGCTGCCCATCCAGCAGGTCATCGACGAGGTGGTGCCCCTGGAGACGCGCGGGACGCTGGCGGTCCTGCTGGGGCATCACGCCCTCCAGCGGGGCTACGCCGCCCACCTCTGGGTCTACGATCTCGAGATCTTCGACCCCACCTGGTTCATGCCGGGCGTGGACCTGGCGGCGAAGCTCCGCGATCAGATGCTGGTCAAGACCGACCCGCGTCTCCACTTCGTGTCACGCCAGTACCTGCGCTTCCTGGAGATGGGCGGGACGATCCACTACGAGGAGCTCAACCCGGCGCTGCTCCGTCGCCTGCTGCGGGCCGGGCGGCCGATCCTGGCCGGACTCAGCGCCACGTACCTGTACGGCTGCGCCCGCGAGAGGGACGACGGCACGCACGTGCTCTACGACGACGTGCGCGGCAGCTCGGCGGGCCATTTCGTGGTGATGTACGGCTACCATCCGGCCATCCGGGAGGTGCAGGTGGCCGACCCGCTCCGTGGGAATCCCCGTTTCGGGGACCAGCACTACTCGGTCGGCATCCACCGGCTGGTGGGCGCCATCATGCTGGGCGTGCTCACGTTCGACGGGAACCTCCTGGTGCTCGATCGTCCCGGCGGGCAGGGGTCGTGATCCCCATCGTGGTGGTGGAGAACCCGAAACGGTGGCCCTTCGAGCTCGAGGGCGTGGAAGTCGTTCCGGCCCGCCGGTACCTGGTGGACCCCCGCTACGCGGACCTGCGCCGCGTGGCCGTCTACAACGTGTGCCGGGCCTACGGCTACCAGACCATCGGCTACTACGTCTCGCTGCTGGCGGCGGCCCGCGGGCACAGGCCCCTGCCGTCGGTGGCGACGCTCCAGGCGCTGGGCGAGACGGCCCTGGTGCGCATGGCCTCCGACGAGCTCGACGACCTCATCCAGTCGGCGCTGGCGCCGCTGCGCTCCGAGGAGTTCCGGCTGAGCATCTACTTCGGGCGCAACGTGACCCGCCGCTACGACCGCCTCGCCCGGGCGCTCTTCAACCTGTTCCCCGCGCCCTTCCTGCGGGCGCGCTTCACGTGGGACGAGCGCTGGAAGCTGGCGAGCCTGCGTCCCATCGCGGGCGGCGACGTGCCGGAGCAGCACCTGGGCTTCGTCCTGGACCAGGCGAGCCAGTACTTCGCGCGTCCGAGCCGCGTGCGGCGGCCGCGGGAGTACCGCTACGAGATGGCGCTCCTGTGGAGCCCGGACGATCCCACGAAGCCCTCCAACGAGCGCGCCATTCGCCGCTTCATGAAGGCGTTCGAGGCGCAGGGGATCGAGCCCGACATCATCGCCCCCGACGACGAGGGGCGGATCGCCGAGTACGACGCCCTGTTCATCCGCGAGACCACGGCGGTCAACCACCACACCTACCGCATCGCCCGCCGCGCCGCCGCCGAGGGGCTGGTCGTCATCGACGACCCCGAGTCCATCATCCGGTGTGGCAACAAGGTGTACCAGGCCGAGCTGTTCGAGCGCCACGGGATCCCGTGTCCCCGGACCCTCGTCGTCCACGAAGGCAACATCGACGAGGTGGCCGCCACCGTGGGGCTGCCGTGCGTCCTGAAGCGTCCCGACGGCGCCTTCTCCCGCGGCGTGGCGCGGGTCGAGACGGAAGAGGGGCTGCGCGCGCTGGTGCCCGACCTGTTCCGGGAGTCGGAGCTGCTCGTGGCGCAGTCGTTCGTAGCTTCCACGTTCGACTGGCGGGTGGGCGTGCTGGACAGGAAGCCGCTCTTCGTGTGCCACTATCACATGGCGGCGGGCCACTGGCAGATCGTCCGGGGTGAGGGCGGCGAGACGCGTTACGGGAAGGTGGAGACGCTCGGGCTGGCCGATGCGCCCCGGGACGTGGTGGAGCTGGGCGTGAAGGCCGCGTCCCTCATCGGCGACGGGCTCTACGGCGTCGACATCAAGCCCGTGAACGGCCGGCTGCTGGTCATGGAGATCAACGACAACCCGAACGTCGACGGGGGCTTCGAGGACGCGGTGATCAAGGACGCGCTCTACGACGAGGTGGCGCGCTGGTTCCGCGTGCGGCTGGACGCCCGGGGCGGGGGAGGGAGCTCGTGATGCGGGAGGATGGCGCCGGCGAGGTCGTCCCGGCCGGCGTGGCGCTGCAGTCCGGCGCCGGCCCGGCCGCCGCGCCCATGCCGGCCGAGCCGCTGGGCCTGTGGGAAGGCTACGGCGTGGAGATCGAGCTCATGATCGTGGACGCGGCCACGCTCGACGTGGCGTCCCTGTGCGATCGCCTCATGGAGCGCGTGGTCGGCGAGGCCGTCTCCGAGGTGGACCGGGGAGCCCTCGCGTGGTCCAACGAGCTGGCCCTGCACGTCGTCGAGCTGAAGACGAACGGGCCGGCGGCCTCCCTCCATGGACTGGCCGCGGCGTTCCAGGAGAGCGTGCGCACCATCGCCACCGAGCTCCGCCCGCTGGGCGCCCGCCTGATGCCCGGCGGCATGCACCCGTGGATGGATCCGGCCTCGGAGCTGCGCCTCTGGCCCCACGAGTACAACGACGTCTACCGCGCCTTCGACCGCATCTTCTCGTGCCGCGGCCACGGGTGGGCCAACCTCCAGAGCACCCACCTGAACCTGCCGTTCCGGGGAGGCGAGGAGTTCCGGCTCCTCCACGAGGCCATCCGCCTCGTGCTTCCCATCATCCCCGCGCTGAGCGCCGCCTCGCCGGTCCTGGACGGCCGGCCGGGACCGGCGCTGGACAACCGCCTGCTGGCGTACCGGGACAACGCGCGGCGCGTGCCGTCGGTGACCGGCCGGGTGGTCCCCGAGTCCGTGGAGAGCCCGGAGGCGTACCAGGAGGTGATCCTGGAGCGCATCTACAACGATCTGGCGCCCCTGGACCCCGAGGGCGTGCTCGAGGGGGAGTGGGTCAACGCCCGCGGCGCCATCGCCCGCTTCCAGCGCGGTGCCATCGAGGTGCGGGTGGTGGACGCGCAGGAGTGCCCCGTGGCGGACCTGGCGGTGACCGCGGCGGTGGCCCACGCGGTGCGGCGCGTGGTGGAGCGCCTCGCGGCCGCCGACGCGGCGCCGCTGCCGACCGACCTGCTGGCGGACGTCCTCGACCGCACCCTGGTCGACGGGGAGCGGACGCGGCTGGTCGAGCCGGCCTACCTGGAGCGCCTGGGCCTGGCCGGCGCGCCCACCACGGCCGGGGAGGCGTGGGCGGCGCTCCTGGCGCCCCTCCTGGAAGATCCGGCCGCGGCCGAATGGCACCGGCCCCTCCGGGTCATCCTGGAGCGCGGCCCGCTGGCCCGGCGTGTCCTGGAGGCGCTGGGGGCGGCGCCGGGGCGAAGCGACCTCGAGCGGGTGTGGACCCGCCTGTGCGAGGGCCTGGAGGTGGGAGAGCCGTTCCTGCCGTGAGGCTGCTCCTCACGTGCGAGCACGCCGGCGCTCGCGTTCCGGCGCCATGGCGTGAGCTCTTCGAGGGCGGCCACGACCTGCTGGCGTCGCACAGGGGGCACGACATCGGAGCCTGGGCCCTGGCTCGCCACCTGGCACGCACGCTCGATGCGCCGCTCCTGGGGCACCACGTCACCCGGCTCCTGGTGGACGCGAACCGCTCCCCGGGGCACCCCCGCTTCTTCTCCGAGATCACGCGGGGCCTGCCCCCGGCCGAGCGTGCCCGCCTGGTCCGCGAGCACTGGGAGCCCCACCGCCGGCGCGTGCGGGAGGCCATCGACGGCCTCCTGGCGCGGGGAGGCCCGGTGGTGCACGTGGGCGTGCACACGTTCACGCCGGTCCTGCGCGGCGTCGCCAGGACCATGGACGTGGGGCTCCTCTACGATCCCTCGCGTCGGCGGGAGGCGAGCCTGTGCGCGAGCTGGAAGGAGGCGCTCGTGCGCCGGGACCCCACGCTGCGGGTGCGGCGGAACCGTCCGTATCTCGGCATCTCGGACGGCCTCGTCACGGCCCTGCGCCGGGAGCGGCCGGAGCGGAGCTACGCCGGCGTCGAGCTCGAGGTGAGCCAGGGCGCGCTGTCGGATCCCTCCCTGCGCAGGCGGCTGTACGGCGCCCTCGCGGAGACACTGGCGGAGGCCCTCAGCGCGCCACCGTCTCGCCCGTCTCCGCCACGTCCTCCAGGAGCAGCATGAGGTGGTCGGGCGCGCCTACGGCGGTGGCCACCACCACTGCGAGGGAGCGGGCCCACAACACGTCGCCGCCGGCGCCCACCAACCGACGCTCCGACGCGTTCCGATGCCGCTCCCCGGCCATGAGCTGCCGCCTCTCCGCTTCCACGGCGCGCCTCTCGTCGGGTACCACCAGCTCGGCGAGACGGCGTCCCCTGACCTCGCCTTCGCCGTACCCGAAGGCCCTGTGGAAGGCGGGGCTCGCCGCCGTCACGCGTCCCGCGCGGTCGACGAGGAGGATGGGGAGCCCGGACGCCTCGAAGACGGTGCGGAAGTGCTCCGCGTGGCCCAGGGCGCGCTCGGCGCGGTCCAGCTCCGTCACGTCCTCCAGCGCCCCCTCGACGTACTGGAGCGTGCCGTCGGCCGCCCGATGCAGCCGGGCCGTGTTCCTGACCCTCACCGGCACCCCGTCGACCCGCTCCAGCACCGATTCGAACCCGCGCACGACGCCGTCCCGCTCCAGGAGGTCCTGGAAGCGGGCGTGGTCGCCCGGCTCCACGTACCAGCTCGCCGAGTACCTGGTCTCCAGGGTGTCGGGATCGGGGTATCCCAGCATCCGCACCAGCGTCGGATTGGCGTCCATGAAGGCCCCGTCCGGAGTGCACCGGTACAGCCCGATGGGGAGGTGGTCGAACATGCCTCGATGCCGCTCCTCGCTGTCGCGCAGCGCCTCCTCCGACCGGTGGCGCTGAAGGGCGTAGCGGATGGAGCGCTCCAGCAGCGGCGGGTCCACGCGACCCTTCACGAGGTAGTCCGTCGCCCCGGCCTCCGTGGCCTCCAAATCCACGTCGTGGCTGCCCCGGCCGGTGAGCATGATCATGGGGGTGCGGATGCGGCGGCTGCGCGCCTCCCGCACCAGATCCAGGCCGTCGTGATCCTCGAGGAAGTAGTCGACCAGGAAGACGTCGAACTCCTGGTGGCGCTCGAGGGCGTCGAGAGCCTCCTGGTAGGTGGGCACCCACTCCGTCTCGAAGCGGTAACCCTCGATCTGCTCGAGCATGGCGCGCGTCATGAGGTAGTCCCCCTGGTCGTCGTCGACCAGCAGGACCCGGACGGTGGATCGGTCCACGTGGCGCCTCGGACGGTGCGGGGGAGGGGCGTGAGGCTCGCCGGGGGCGATGACGCCCGGCGAAGGATATGCCCCGGGGCGGGGCGTCTCAAGTGCGACGGCCGCCCCGGCCCGGGTCAGTCCTCGTCGCGTCGCGGCTTCTTCCGTCTCCGCTTCAACTGGGAGCGCCTGCGCTTTTCCTCCAGGCGGCGCCGCTTCTCCCGGCGCGGCACCTTGGTGGGCACGCGCGGCTCGGCGCGCTGGTTCCTCTTCTGCAGCTTCCGGCGCAGGCGCTCCAGCGCGATCCGCTTGTTGCGGTGCTGGCTCCTGTCGTTGCGCGACGCGGCCCGCACCCCGGTGGGCTCGTGGACCAGGCGTACGGCGCTGTCGGTGGTGTTCTGGTGCTGGCCGCCCTTGCCCCCCGCCCGGAACGTCTCCACCCGGCACTGTGCGAGCAGGCGGTCGTCCGACTCGGGAATCGGGAAAGGCGCGGTGTCCGAACCGTCGCTCATGCTTCGTTCGTAGGGCGGGGGCAGGAGCGCGAGGACGCCGCCGTCCCAGGCGCGTGGACCCGGCCCGTCGTTTGCCCTATCGTGAAAGGGCGCCCGTCCGCCCGGGACACACCGTTCACCGGTATCTGGAATCGCATGATCTTCGAGCGCATGGACGAGAATCCGGGGGCACGCTTCCTCCTGGTCCTCGCGTGCCTTGTCGTGGTCGTCGCGGGGCTGCGCGCCGCCGCGCCCATCCTGGTGCCGTTCTCCCTCGCGTTGTTCCTGGCCATCGTCTCCATGCCGGTGATGTTCGGGCTGCGCATCCGGCGGGTGCCCGCCCCGCTGGCCATCCTGCTGACCGTCCTCATGGACGCGCTCATCTTCGGGCTCGTCATCCTCATGGCGGCCAACTCGGTGGGCAACCTCAACGAGAAGCTACCCCGCTACCGGGCCGCGATCCTCGACCGCTACACGCAGTGGATCGGCTGGCTCGACGAGCGTAGCATCCCGGCCAGCGAGTTCATCTCGCCCGACATCGTGGATCCGGGGCGCATCTTCGACTTCGTCGGCGGGACCATCTCGACGGTGGCCTCGCTCTTCTCGCTGGCGTTCCTCGTGGGCCTCGTCATGGTGTTCATCCTGGCCGAGGCCACCGTGTTCCCGTTCAAGTTCCAGGCGATCCTGGGGGGGAACCGCAGCGGGCGGCTCCGCATCACCAAGACCATCGGCGAGGTGCAGGCCTATCTGGGCATCAAGACGCTGGTCAGCCTCGCCACGGGCCTGCTGGCGGGCGTGTTCTGCTGGATGATGGGTCTGGACTTTCCCGTCCTGCTGGGGCTGACGGCGTTCGTGCTGAACTTCGTGCCCACCATCGGATCCATCATCGCCGCGGCGCCCGCGATGGTGCTGGCGCTGATCCTCCAGGGTCCGTCCTGGATGTTCCTCACGGGCCTGGGCTACCTGGCCATCAACACCCTCTTCGGAAACATCCTCGAGCCCAACCTCATGGGTCGCCGCCTGGGCCTCTCCACCCTGGTCGTGGTCCTCTCCCTCCTCTTCTGGGGCTGGCTCTGGGGCCCGGTGGGGGCGCTGCTGTCCGTGCCCCTCACCATGGTCGTCAAGATCATCCTGGAGAACACCCCCGACCTGCGCTGGTTGGCCGTGCTCCTGGACAATATGCCGCCCCAGGCCTACGAGGCCGCCGAGAAGACCGGGGAGGTGGCGAAGGCCTCGCCCGGGGCCGGCGAAGCCAGCGTGACCGTGGGGCCGGAGGAGCCGACGATGGGGTCGCACGCCACCGGCTGAATCGGTCGGGAGGTCAGCTCGCCGCCGCCGCCTCGCGCACCCGGCTCCGCATCCCGTTGAGCACGCCGCCCGCCAGCACCATGCGCACCTGACGCTCGCTCAGGTGGTGGGCCATCTCGAAGCGTCGGCCACTCGTACGGTCGTGGACGGCCACCCTCTCGGACCCGCTCTCCAGCGACGACCGCACCCCTGCCATCTCCAGCTCGGCGCCCGCCTCGACGGCGTCGTAGTCCGCCTCGTCCAGGAAGACGAGGGGCAGGATGCCGAAGTTCGCCAGGTTCTGGGCGTGGATGCGGGCGAAGCCCCGGGCCAGCACGGCTTTCACGCCCAGGTAGCGCGGAGCCAGCGCGGCGTGCTCGCGGCTCGACCCCTGCCCGTAGTTCGAGCCGCCCACGATGAAATGCCCGCCTTCCCTGTGCTCCATCGCCCGCTTGGCGTATCCCTCGTCCACCTGCCAGAAGGTGAACTCGCTGATCTTCGGGATGTTGCTCCGGTAGGGGAGGACGCGGGCGCCGGCGGGCAGGATCTCGTCGGTGGAGACGTCGTCGCCCACCTTGAGGAGCACCGGGCCCGAGAGGACCCCGGGGAGCGGCCCCAGGTCGGGGATCGAGGCCACGTTGGGCCCCTTGACCAGCTCCACGTCGGAGCCGCCCCCGCCCGGCGCCACCAGCATGGCCTCGTTCACGGGCCCCTCGTCAGGCTCCTCCACCCGGGGGTAGGCGATGCCCAACTCCTCCTCCAGCTCCCGGGGGTCGGCGATGCGCCCCAGGAGCGCCGACGCGGCGGCGGTCTCGGGGCTCACCAGGAAGACCGCGTCCTCCCGGGTGCCCGACCGGCCGGGGAAGTTGCGCGGAACGGTGCGCACGCTGTTGCGGCCCGACGCCGGCGCCTGGCCCATGCCGATGCACCCGTTGCACCCTGCCTGGTGGATGCGGGCGCCCGCCCGGATGAGGCGGGCGAGATCGCCGGAGCGCGCCAGCTCCTCCAGGATCTGCCTCGACGTGGGGTTCACGTCGAACGAGATCGAGTCGGCCACCTGGCGGCCGTCGACGCTCCGTGCCGCCACGGCGAAGTCGCGGAAGCCAGGGTTCGCGGACGATCCGACGTACGCCTGGTAGAGGTCGTCGCCGGAGATCTCCCGCACCGGCACCACCTTCCCGGGCGACGACGGGAGCGCCACCAGGGGCTCCAGCGACGAGAGGTCGATCTCGTCGTTGGCGTCGTACGTGGCCCCGTCGTCGGCCACGATCTCCCGGAACGCGTCCTCCCGGCCCTGGCGGCGCAGGAAGCGCCGCACCTCGCCGTCGGAGGGGAACACCGTGGTGGTGGCCCCCAGCTCGGTTCCCATGTTGGCGATGACGTGCCGGTCCATGGCCGAGAGCGCAGCGAGGCCGGGTCCATGGTACTCCACGATCCACCCCAGATGGCCGTCCACGTCGTAGCGGCGCAGCATCTCCAGGATGACGTCCTTGGCGCTCACCCAGTCCGGCAGCTCTCCGGTGAGGCGCACGCCGCGCACCTTCGGCATGCGCACGTGGAAGGGCGCGCCCGCCATGGCCAGCGCCACCTCGAGGCCGCCGGCTCCCATGGCCAGCATGCCCAGCGAGCCCGCCGCCGGCGTATGGCTGTCCGAGCCCAGCAGCGTCGCACCCGGCACGCCGAAGCGCTCCATGTGGACGGGGTGGCTCACGCCGTTGCCGGCGCGGCTGTACCACACGCCCCATCGCCGGCACGCGCTCTCCAGGAAGAGATGGTCGTCGGGATTCCTGTGGTCCTCCTGGACGAGGTTGTGGTCGACGTACTGGGCGCTCACGTCGGTGCGCACCCGGTCCAGGTCCATCGCCTCCAGCTCCAGCATGACGAGCGTGCCGGTGGCGTCCTGCGTCAGCGTCTGGTCGATGCGCAGCGCGATCTCCTCCCCCGGGTCCATGCGTCCGTCGAGGAGGTGGTCGGCGATGAGCTTGCGGGCGACGTTCTGGGCCATGGGTCGGGACTCCGGCCGGGGCGAAGGGATCACTCGGGGCCGGCGCGGCGTACCAGCACGCGACCCCGTCCTCCTGACGAGCAACGCCCATGCCGACCCTCCCGTTCCCCGAGATGCCCGACCGCGGCCGTCTGTGGGTCTTCGCCGCCGACCGGACCCTCGAGCCCGTCGAGGAGCGCAGCCTCCTGCAGGCGGTGGATGGATTCCTGGCCGGCTGGAAGGCCCACGGCCATCCGCTCACCAACGCCCGCGAATGGCGGGAGGGGCGCTTCCTCTTCATCGCGGTGGATCCGGCCAGCGAGCCCCCGTCGGGATGTTCCATCGACGCGATGGTGCATGTCCTCAAGCGAGCCGAGGAGGCGTTGGGGGTGGGCCTCACCGACCACGCGCCGGTGCACTACCGGGAGGATGGCGACGTGCGCACGATTGGCCGGACGGAGTTCAAGCGGAAGGCGGCGGAGGGGGAGGTCGGCCCGGATACCCTCGTGTTCGACACCACCATCACGTCAGACGGCGAGCTGAGGGAGGGCAGGTGGGAGCGCCCGGCCCGGGAGACGTGGCACGGACGGGCGTTCATGGGAGAGGGGCGCCCGCGGGCGCAGGCGGGCGGCTCCGGGGGATGAGCCCGGGCGGGCTGCGCCTGCCGGGCCTCCTGGTCCTCGTGGCCCTCGCCGGGTGCCGGACCGGTCAGAACTACGTGGATCCCGCGGGGCCACGCTACGCCGCGGCCGTCCCCGTGGCGGCGGTACCCAGCTCCACCGGGCCCGACAGCCTCCGGGTCGTCTCGTTCAACGTCGAGCACGCCCTGCGCGTCGACGGCGCGATCGCCCTCCTCACGTCCTCGGAGGGGCTGCGGGACGCCGACGTCGTCCTTCTCCAGGAGATGGACGCGGAGGGCACGCGCCGCATCGCGGAGGCGCTGGCGATGGGCTACGTGTACTACCCCGCGACCTTCCACCTCGGGACGGAGCGGGACTTCGGCAACGCGGTGCTCTCGCGTTGGCCGATCGCGTCCGACGAGAAGATCTTCCTGCCCCACGTGGCGCCCTTCGGGCGGATCCGCCGCATCGCGACGGCCGTCACGCTCATGGTGTCCGGCGCTCCGGTGCGCGTGTACTCGGTGCACCTGGGGACGGTGGTGAACGTGGGACCGGGCGCGCAGCGGGCCCAGTTCAGGGCCGTGCTCGCGGACGCGGCGCGCCACGAGCGGGTGGTGATCGGCGGCGACATGAACACGGCCGGAGTGGGTGGCATCGCACGCGACCAGGGCTACGCCTGGCCCACCGAGGAAGGCCCGCGGACGCTGCGCTGGGGGCGGTGGGACCACATCTTCTTCCGTGGCCTCGGCTTGCCCCAACGCGACGGCGCGGGCACGGTTCTCGAGATCGGTGACGTCAGCGATCACCGGCCCGTGTGGGCGGTGGGCATCCTCGAGGCCGCCGGCCAGGTCCTTTCTAGCCTCCCGGCGGCCGCCGCCCCATGGAGTCCGTGGGCACGGTACCGTCGTCGACCAGGTCCAGCCCCAGCGTGGTGCCCTTCCGCGACGCGGGCACGCCCTCGACCATCCACACCGGCGGCGCCTCGCCCATGAGGTAGTGGTCGAAGAACTGTTGCATGCGCACCGCCCAGTCGCGCCGGTTCGCCTCCCGCCGCAGCCCGTGCTCCTCGCCGTTGTAGTTCAGCAGCCAGGCCGGCTTCCCCAGCCGCCGCAGGGCCACGAACATCTCGATGCCCTGCTCCCAGGGGACGGCGGTGTCGCGGTCGTTGTGCAGCATGAGGAGCGGCGTGGCGACCTCGTCGGCGGCGAAGATGGGGGAGTTCTCCAGGTAGAGGTCCAGCCCTTCCCAGAGGGTCGTGCCGATGCGGCTCTGCCCCTCCTCGTACTGGAACATGCGGCTCACGCCGCTGCCCCGGCGGATGGCGCCGTACGCGCTGGTCATGTTCACGACCGGGGCTCCCGCCTGGGCTGCGGCGAAGAGGTCGGTGCGCGTGACCAGGTAGGCCACCTGGTAGCCGCCCCACGAGTGGCCCTGGAGGCCGATGCGCTCCGGGTCCACGAATCCGCGGGCCACCAGCGCCTCGACGCCGGGGACCACCGCCTCCAGGGCGCTCCGGCCGGGATGCCCCACCTCGTACGGGATGTCGGGCACGAAGACGAGGTAGCCCCGGCTCACGTAGAGGCTGCGGTTGATGGAGGCTCCTCCCGCCGCCGGCGCCTGGTAGTGATGCAGCTCGTCGGAGGAGCGCTCGTAGAACGTCACGAGCAAGGGATGGCGGCGCTCCGGGTCGAAGCCGTCGGGCTTGTAGAGGATGCCCTGGAGCGATGCTCCGCCCCGCGAGGTCCACGACACCAGCTCCGCGCTGCCCCAGCGGTATTCGCGCTGCTGGGGATTGCCGTCGCTGAGGCGGCGCACGTCCGAGAAGGCGTCGCTCGCCACCCAGACGTCGGGCGAGTCGGTGAAGCTCTCCCGGGTGAGGACGAGCCGGTCGGTCCGGGCCGCGCCGGAGGGCTCGCCCCAGTGGTGGTCGCTCAGGACCAGACGGATCGGCTCGGCGGCGGAGGCGAAGCGGTCGCGGTAGAAGCCGGCCCGCCGGGTCTCCTCGTCGAAGGCGGACAGGAGGACGTCCCGGCGCCACGGCACCGGGCCGCCTCCCTCGAGGTCCTGGTGCCGGAGGCGGATACGCTCCCGCCGGCCCACGCCCTCGGTCAGGTTGCGGGGCGGCTCCGTCCCCTCGGGATCCACGGCCCAGACGTCGTAGCGGTCGTAGAGAACGGCCCTGGCGTCGCCGGCGGTCCAGCCCGCCATCCCGTACGGCCCGGGGGGCTGCGGGCGGTCGTCGAGCTCGTCGTGGAGCGCCGTCGGGATGCCTTCGCTCAGCGCCAGCGGACGGCCGGTCTCCATCTCCAGCGCGCGCCACGCCCGCGCCTCCCCGTCCCACCACGTGGCCCAGCGGCCCGTGGGCGAGAGCGTCGCCCGATCCCGGAGCCCCTCGAGGACCCGGCTGCGCCGACCCGTGCGCACGTCCACGCGGTACACGTCGACGTAGCGGCCGTCCCAGGAGGCGAGCCGGCGATAGGGAACGTCGCTGATCCCCAGGCCGATGTCGCCGTCGCCTCCGGCCGCCACGGTGACGTCGGGCAGGGCCTCGTCCTCGAGCTGGACGACCGGACCGCCGGCCCAGGGCACCACCGCCAGGAAGGCCCGCTCGCGCTCCTCGCGCGTGCGCAGGATCTGCTCAGGCTGGAGGTGCGCGTCGGTCCAGCTCCACACGTCCACGCGCACCCGGTCGGCGTCCGGGTCGGGCGCCTCCGCGTCCGCCGGATGGGCGACCGTGCCGACGAAGACGCGGCCGCCGTCGGGGGAGAAGCGGACGCCCAGCCCCTCGCTCAGCACCCGGCCCTCGGGCAGACCCGCGCCGTCGGGCCCGGCGAGCGGCCGGGTGCCGCCGACGGCGTCCACGCGCCACAGCGTCCAGCGGTCGACGTGGGCGTCGCGCTCGCCTTCCCGCACGAGCACGGCCGCGCGCTCGCCGCCGCCGTCCAGGGCCACGTGTCGGATGCGCCCGCCGGGGGCGAGAGCCCGGGTCCCGCGCCCGGCGCCGGGGCGTGTGCTCCAGAGCGCGGAGCGCGGGCCGCCGGTGACGTACCAGAGACGGGCGCCGTCTGCCGAGAAGTGGAACTGCTCCACCCGGGGGATCGTCTCCCTGCCACCGCTCTCGAGGTCGAGGACCACCAGCGTGCGCTCGACGCCGTCGTCGGCAGCGTCGTCGGCGCCCCCCGGCGCCAGGTAGGCCAGCCACCGCGCGTTCCGGTCCGGAGACCGGGCCGAGGCTCCCCCGGGGATCCGCGTCACCCCCTCGCTGGGAGAGGCGAACGCCCGGAGCAGGTCCACCACCACCAGGGTGTCCGGCGTGCCCGCCACGTCGCGGCCCGGGCGGGCTCGTTGCGGAGCGCCGGACCTCCCTTCGCGGTCGCGGCCCTCTTCCGCCGGGTCGGGATCGGTGAGCGTGCGCGTCCAGGGATTGCGGTCCCGGTGTGCCGCCACCGTGGCCCAGAAGTGGCGGCCGTTCGCGGAGAACCGGGGCGAATGGGCACGGGGCAGGGTCAGCCTGGCGTCCCCGTCCAGCGCGTGGACGACCAGCCTGCCTGCGGTGGCATGGGGCTCCACCACGTAGGCCGCGTGCCGGCCACCGGGCGCCAGGACCTGGGAGTGGACCCTGGCCCAGCGGTCGTACGCGTCGTGGTCCAGCGCCGCCTTCTGGGCCGACAGTGGTCTCGGCGCGGCAGCGACCACGAGGGCCGCGGCCAGCAGGGCCGCCATGACCAGTGTGGGGACGGGAACGACACGGGTACGGGAAGGGACGAGGCGCTGACACGTCATCGTATTCATAAAGCTCGAGTGGTCGGGGTCGGGGCTGACGAAAGAGAGCCGGTCGGCTACGCCCGGTCAACCGCCCGGGCCGCCCCGCGCGACTCCGCGC
>JAHWKH010000210.1 GCA_019347995.1 Gemmatimonadota bacterium
GTCAGGGCGTTGAGCACGTCCACCAGCCAGCTGGCGAGCGTGCCGAACTCCTGCGCGGTGGTGCCCAGGCGCGCGTACACCGCGCCGCTCTCGGCCGCGGCCAGCTCGCGCGCCATGCGCGTGACGTCGCCCTGGATGTTGCCGTCGTGCGTGGCCAGCGCCGGCCGCCCCATCCGCCCGGCCCGTCGCTCGAGGAGCAGCGTTCTCGCCAGCGACTTGAAGGCGGCGTCCACCGAGCGCTTCTTCGGATGCGCCACGTCGGGCGGCTCCAGGTACGCGCCCTTCACGAGGCGGATCGCGGGCTCCAGGGGCAGGAGCGCCTGCAGATCGGTGGGGGTTCGGTGCAGGTACGCCTGCAGGCAGACGCCCACGTGGTCGTGCTCGCGTCTCGCGGCCCGGTAGAGCTCCAGCGTGGCGTCCACGTAGGGGCTGCTCTCCATGTCGACCCACACGAAGGAGCCCTCGGCCGCGGCGGTCAGCTCCCGCAGGTTCTGCGCAGCCAGGTCGGGGGAGAGGTCCAGCCCCAGGTGCGTGGGCTTCACCGAGATCTCGACGTCCAGCCCCCGCTCCCGCGCACGCTCCAGCACGCCCCGGTAGTGGTCCACCACGGCGCGGGCCTCCGCCTCGTCCTCCACGTTCTCGCCGAGGAGCGTCAGCACCGCGCCGGCGCCCTCGCGTTCGCGGCGCGCCGCGGCGTCCAGCGCGTCCTCCGTCGACTCCCCGGGCATGAAGCGGCGCACCGCCCGCCGCACGAACGGCAAGCGGGGCAGCCGCTCCGCCAGGAACGGGTTGGTGGAGGCCCAAAGCAGGCCCCGCCTCAGCACGACGGCGCCCCTCGCGGCGGTGCAGAAGAAGCCTCGGGGTACTTCAAGCAATACTTCATCAGCCCTCCGTTATGTACTTGTACATCAATCTGATGAGGCGGTATGCCCCATCCATGTCATCAGCCGTGAAGGCCACGGTGGTGCCGTCCACGCGGGAGACGCCCGGCACGGCCTGGACGATGTCGGCGCGCAGGGTGGTGGCGAAGCGCATGCGCACGCGCACCGGCGTCCCGACGCGCCATACGGGCGCCCCCTCCAGCCCGTCCAGCGCCCGGCCCGTGGCCTCGCTCAGCCGGCGCCCCACCACGTCGGGGTGGAGGAGCCGCGCCGAGGCCGGCGTCTCGGCGACCTTGGTGGCCACGGTCGCGGGGCGCACGGGGAGCGCCGTGATCTCGCGCACGAAGGCCGAGTCGCCCGCCGCCAGGACGACCGGCACGCCCACCGAGCCGGCGTAGGCGGCGTTCATGCCCCCCTCCCCCACCTCCACGTCGTTGATCCACAGCCCCGTCACCGAGCCGGAGCCGGTGTGGGCGAGGAAGCCGTCGCCGGCCCCGGCCCGGGCGTGATAGCCCAGGAAGACCGCGCCGTCGAAGGTGGCGTCCAGCCCCTGGACCATGCCCAGCGGCTTGCGGTTGCCCTGGATGTAGACCACCCGGGGGTCCAGCTCGGTGTGGAGGAGGTTCTGCATGTCGCCGTGGCTGTCGTTCACCACGATCTCGGCGTCGGGGTGCCGCGCCAGCACGGCGGCCACCACCGCATTCACCTCCTCCGTGGCCAGGCGCCGCGCCAGCGCGTAGTCCTTGCCGGAGGCGCCCGTCATCTCGGGCGTGCCGACACCTCCGAGGCCCCCCCGGTCCACCGAGACGAAGAGCTTGAGGGGCGGCTCCTGCCCCACGAGCGGGGCGGGAGCCGCGGCCGCCAGCGAGACGAGGAGGGTGCCCAGGGCGCGACGCGCGCCGGCCGGGCGTGTCCGGTGGTCCGTCATGACTGCGCCTCCGTCGTGTGGTGCGTCCAGGCCATCTCCGAGATGCGCCGTGCCAGGGCCGTGGCCGCGGCCTCGTCCTCCTCGAAGCCGCGGATGAGCACCACCAGAACGTACGGCGGCGCGCCCTCGGGGAAGACGACGGCCGCGTCGTGGTGGATTCCGGTGATCCACCCCGTCTTGTTGGCCACCCTCGTCCCGGCCGGTACTCCGGCGGGGATCTTCTCCCGGAACTCCTGGCGCTCCAGGATCGCGAGCATCTCACGGCTGGACGGTGGCGACGCCGCCCGTCCGCTGGCCAGCGCGCCCAGGATGACGCCGAGGTCGCGGGCCGTGGTGGTGTTGCTCAGGCCGGCGCGGAACGCGGGGATGTCCTCCACGCCCCGCAGCACGTGGATGGAGTCGGCCCCCAGGGACCGCATGGTGGCGGTGACGCGGCTGGCGTCGGCCTCATCGATGAGGAGGTTCGTCGCCAGGTTGCTCGAGCGCGTGATCATGCGCTCCACGAGCTCGCGGACCGCGACCCCCTCGCCGGCGCGCTCGTACAGGGCATCGTCGCTGTCCGACGTCCGCGACAGCGCGTAGGGGCTGCCGTCGACGATGGAGGGGAAGACGGTGTCGACGGTCAGCGAACCGTCCATGGACAGGCGGCCGGTGTCGGCGTCCCGGTAGAGCTGGATCATCACCGGCACCTTCATGGTGCTGGCGGCGTGCATGCGCACGTCTGCGCCCACGAGGACCGAGTCGCCGCCCGCCGCCAGGCTGCGGTAGTACACGCCCACCTCGGCGCCGCTGGCGGCCACGGCCCCGGCGATGCGGGCCGCCAGGGCGTCCGCCGACGGGCGGGACACGGCGGCCCGATCGGGGGGCGCGCCCGTGGCGGGGCCGCCCCCGCCCGCGCACCCGGTCGACGCGGCGAGCGCCGCGGCCACGAGCAGGCGCATCGCGGCAGACGTCACCTTGCGGCCTCGCCCACTTCGGAGGTGCAGAAGGCGCAGCGCACGGCGCCGACGGGGATCTCGGACACGCAGTAGGGGCAGCTCTTCGTGGTGGGCTCGCCGGGCAGGACGTCGCCCTGGCGCCGGCGCTCCATCCGGTTGACCGCGCGCACCACCAGGAAGACCGCCCAGGCCACGAGGAGGAAGGCCACGAGCTCGTCCACGAACAGGCCGTAGTTCATCGTGGTGGCCCCGGCCGCCTGGGCATCCGCCAGCGTGGCGTAGGGACCGGCGGGGTCGCCCGACCGCAGGAGCCAGAACTGGTCCTGGAACTCGATGTCACCCACCAAGAGGCCCAGGGGCGGCATCGCCAGGTTCGACACCAGCGACTTGACCAGCGCGGTGAACGCGGCGCCGACGATGAAGCCGACCGCCAGGTCCACCACGCTGCCCCGCACCACGAACTCCTTGAATTCCTTCAGCACGGACCGGCCTCTTTTCGAGGATCGCGACACGCCACGGGCCGCAGCATACGAGCCGGAACAGGGGCGCCGCGACTGCAAGAGTGGGATCGGGCGCCTCGCTTGACCACCCCCCCCATGGCACGGGAGATTCGGGCTCGATGCCCCCAGACGACGATCGCTCCGGCCGACGGGTCCCCACGCGGGCACTCGGACTGTCCCTGACCGCGCTTCTGGTGCCGGTGGCGGGCGCGCTGCTCTACCCAGAGTCCCTGGGAGACTACGGCGCGCTCCTCTGGCTCCTGGCGCTGGTCCCGGGCTTCCTCCTGGCGTACCATCGCGGCTGGCGCGGGGTGGCCACGGCCCTGGCCCTGGGCATGGCGACGCTTGCCACCACGCAGGTGGTGGCCACCTGGATGGGCCGCACCGTGCCCGACCTGATCCTGGGCATCGTGGTGGCGTACCTGGGGATCTCGTTGGCGATCGGCTGGCTCGCGGAGACCTTCCACCGCGACATCGACGAGGTGGAGGACCTGGCGTTCACCGACATCCTGACCCATCTGCCCAACCGCCGCCACGCCCGGGTCTTCCTGGAGAACGAGTTCGCGGCCGCGGAGCGGGGCCGCCTGCTATCGGTCGTCCTCTTCGACCTGGACGAATTCAAGGAGTACAACGACCGCTACGGCCACGGGGCCGGCGACGAGGCGCTGAAGACGTTCGCCGACATCCTGGCCCGCACGACGCGCCGGATGAACCTCTCCGCCCGCTTCGGCGGCGAGGAGTTCCTCAGCGTGCTGGCGGGATCGGACGCCGAGGGCGCGGTGGTGTTCGCCGAGCGGGTGCGCACGGCGCTGCGGGCCCAGAAGCTCGGCGACCGGCCCCTCTCGGTGAGCGCGGGAGCGGCCGCCTACCACGCCGGCATGCGCACTCCGGACGCGCTTCTGGCCGCCGCCGACCACGCGCTCTACGAGGCGAAACGGAACGGGCGCAACTGCGTGCGCCTCTTCTCCGACGCGGCCCTGAGCGAGGCGGAGCCCAGCGCCCCGGCCCCCTCCGACAGCGACGCCCCGGCCGCCGAATATCCGCGGGGAAGCCACGAGATCGGACGGTCCCGTCCCCCCCTGGCGCTCCTGCCCCACCAGATCACCTTGTTCGGCTCGGGCCGCCGGGTGCTGCTGGTGGAGGACGAGGACCAGGTGCGGGCGCTCATTACGAAGTACCTGAGCCGCCAGGGGTTCACGGTCGTGGAGGCCCGGGACGTGGCGGAGGGCGTGCGGGCCCTCCGGGAGGAGCACGACATCGTTGTGACCGACATCCGCCTGCCGGGCGCCAGCGGCAACGAGCTGGTGGCGGCGTCCAAGTCCCGCTGGCCCGCCACGCTGGCCGGATAGCCGGTGTGAAGGTGCCGCTCTTCGCCCACGATGTTGTTCTCATTGTCGCCCCAGCCGAGCGTAAACGGATAGGCGGTCTCCACCTCCCGCCGCAGCTCATCGCGGGCCTCGGGAGGATCCAGCCGAAGAAGGTGCCGCTCGCCCGCGAGGAGACGGAGGAGTGCGTGCTCGTAATCGGCGTTGAGCTCCACACCCAGGGCCGAACGAACGGCCCGGTAGGGGACGAGGTCCTGATAGACATCGGAGACCAGGACAGGCTCCTCCTCGGAGTGGCCGCGGCGACGCAGCTCCTCCACGAGGCAGCGATACA
>JAHWKH010000211.1 GCA_019347995.1 Gemmatimonadota bacterium
GTGCCGAGCTCCGCGACCAGCTCGACGCGTGGTCCACGGAGCTGGGGGAAGCCCTCGAACGAGCGACCGAAGGGGCGCTCGACGCCGCGACGATGGAGCGCGAAGCGGCAGGACACGTCGACACGGTCATCACGACCATCGAGGCCCAGATCGAGGCTGTCGGTGCGTGACCGGCGGGACGGTCGGCTCCGCCGTCGGGTCCCGCCGTGCCTCGTCTAGGGTCGCGCCGATGACGGGGGCCGCTCCACCGCACCGCCCCGGCCGCGGACGAGCGGTCGCCTGGCTCCTGCTCCTCACCATCGCTGCCGGCGCCTGCGTCGCCCGGGAGGGTGCACTCGACCCGAAGGGGCCGGTCGCCCGCGACCAGGCGGAACTGTTCTACATCGCCCTGTGGACCTCGGTCGGCGTCTTCGCCGTCACCACGGGGCTGCTCGTCTACGCGATGGTCCGCCGGCGTCGGTCCGACGACGAGCAGCGGTTCCCCTCGACCAGGTTCGTCGTCGTCGGCGGCATCGTCCCCGACGGCGACGAACCCGGGCTGAGAGCGGCAGGTGTATCCGCCGTCTATCACCCGGGCGCCAGCCGCGAGGAGATCGTGACCGGGGTCCGCCGGCTCGCGGCCGAGGCGCAGGCGGAGAAGGAGGAGGCGACGATATGAGCCTGGACCACCCCCGTGATCGGCACGCCGCCCCGGAGCAGCTCACGCTGCCCGGCTTCACCCACGACCGCTTCAGCGCCTTCTATCCCCTCGGCGTCGCGTCGCCCGTCATGCGCGCGCTGGGCCTGGAGGAGCACGGACTGCGCTGGCGCCGCCATCCGATCGCCTTCTCCCACCCGGCCCGGGACCTTCCCTCGGCCTACGTCGCCGCGGACCTCGACGAGACGTGCGCGGCCCTGGACGCCGACCACCCCGGCGACGGCGACGCCTGGCTCGCGCTGTGCCGGGGCTGGGACCGGATCGGCGAGCAGGTGGTGGGCGCGCTGCTGAGCGTGGTCACGGGCGGCCGGGGCGGGGGCGTGGAGCCCGAGCGTGCCGCGGCCGGCTAACGGCCTCCCGAGCGCCCCTCCGCCTCCGCCGACACCGCCGTTCCCCGGGGCACGGGGCACAGGTCGCCGTTCTCCGTGCAGCCCGGCCGCGACAGCGTGCGCTCGAAGAGCTCGAAGATGCGCCGGTACTCGTCCGTCCACGACGCGGGCTCCACGAAGCTGTGGTTCTCCACCGGGTACACGGCGAGCTCCCAGTTCTCCTTGCCCAGCTCGATGAGCCGCTGCGACAGGCGCACCACGTCGGAGAAATGGACGTTCGTGTCCACCATGCCGTGCAGCATGAGGAGGTGCTGGTCGGGGCGGAAGTTCTCCGCGAAATAGATGGGCGACGAACGGCGGTACGCCTCCTCGTCCTCCTGCGGGTCGTTGAGGATGTTCGACGTGTAGGAGTCGTTGTAGTGGGCCCAGTCCGTCACCGAGCGCAGCGCGGCGCCGCTCTTGAACGTGTCGCCCGCGGTGAAGAGCGCCATGAGGGTGATGAACCCTCCGTAGGAGCCGCCGTAGAGGCCGATCCGGCCCGGGTCCACGCCTTCGGACGCCACCAGCCAGCGGGCGCCGTCCACCTGGTCCGAGAGGTCCTTGCCGCCCATCCAGCGGTAGATGGCCGTGCGCCAGTCACGTCCGTAGCCGGCCGATCCCCGGTAGTCGATGTCCAGCACCGTGTAGCCGGCGGCCGCCAGGAACTGGTTGAACATGTACTCGCGGTAGTAGCTGCTCCAGTAGTCGTGGACGTTGTGCAGGTAGCCCGCTCCGTGCACGAAGATGACGCCCGCGCCGTTGGGCTCGGCGCCCATGTCCGAAGGCCGGTAGATGCGCGCCGGCACCAGGGCTCCGTCCTCCGCGGGGATGCGCACGATCTCGGGGCGGATCCAGCCGAAGGAGCGCCACGTCGCGGTGGGCGAGGTGGTCACGCGCTCCAGGGCGTCGGCACCGGGGCGGTCGGCCAGGTAGAGCTCGGGCGGCGCGTCGGCGCGGCTGTGCACCACGGCGAACCGGCGCCCGTCGGGGGACGGCGTCGCCTCGAACGCGCCCGTCCCGGTGAACAGCGGCCGCTTGTCCGACCCGTCCAGGTCCATCCGGTAGACGAGCTGGTTGAAGGGCGATCCCTCGTTCGTGGTGAGGAGGAAGTGGTCCTCCCCCTCGGGGATCTCCACGTCCAGGACCTCCCACTCGCCCGACGTGAGCTGCCGGCGGTCGCCGCCGTCGGCCGTCACCGTGTAGAGGTGGCTGTAGCCGGTGGCCTCCGAGGTGAACCAGACGCGGTCGGCGCCGGGGACCCATCCCACGCAGCCGCGGTTGCGGCACGGCCCACCGACCCAGGCCTCGTCGCGCTGGTGATCGAGCAGCGTGAGGCGTCCCGTGGCCGCCTCCACGGTGTACAGGCGCAGGTGCTCGTCGTCGTCGCTGCGCGAGGCCACCAGCCCGCGCGTGCCCGCGTCGTTCCAGCCCGAGGTCCAGGCGGTGGCGCCTTCGCCGGCGTCATCCTCGTCGTCGGGCCACGGCTCGAGCCACGTCACCTCGCCGGTCTCCGTCCGCAGGAGACCCACCCGGGAGCTGCCCTCGACGTCGCCCACCTTCGTGCGGGTCTCCAGGTCCTCCGTGTACCCCGATTCGGTCACCCAATCCGGCACCACGACGGTCTCCCGGTCCTCGGCCGGCCGGGTCGCCGTCACCAGCACGAAGCGGCCGTCGGGCGAGGGCTCCAGAGCGCCCACCCGCTCGCCGCTCTCCAGCCACACGGGCTCGGGCCGCGCCTCGTCCCGCAGCGCCTCCAGGGAGTCCTGGCGGGCCTCGCGGGCGCGCCTGCGCCGGACGTGCTCGAACAGCTCCTCCTGCTGCTCCTCGAGGAATCGGCGATGCCCCTGGGCCGAGTCCTCCTCGGCGGGCTCGGGTCCCTCCCGGATGTCGGTGAGCTGGCGCGCGGCGCCGCCGTCCACCGCCAGCGAGAAGAGGTCCCTCCCGTGGCGGAAGAACACCCGGGAGCCGTCGCCCGAGAAGACGGGGGACGATTCCTCCCCGCGGGTCTCGGTGAGCCTCCGCACGGCGCCGTTGCGCCGGTCGACGAGCCAGAGGTCGCCGTCCCAGGCGGTCACGCGCCAGCGGCGGTCGGGGGAGACGTCGCCGCCGTAGAGGAGCCCCGCCACCGAGTCGGCCTCGGCCTCCGGAACGGCCGCGGGCTCGCCCCCGTCGGCAGCCACCCACCAGAGCCGGGTCTCGTCGTCCCAGGCCCCGCCGCCGGGCCGCCAGCGGAAGTAGACGCGCCCTCCGTCGTCCGCCCACGCCACTCCGGACGGAGCCTCCCCCACGTGCTCGGGTCCGCGCATGACGTTCTGGATGGTGAGCGCGAACGCGTCGTCCCGGGCGGGCGGGGGCTCCCAGAGAGCCACCCGGGGTCCCGCCATCTGCTGAGCCGGGGCCGCCGGAGCGCTCACGGCCGCCACGGCGGCGGCGAGGGCGAGGGGAGTCCACGTGCGGAGGGCGTGCTTCATGGTCTGTGCTCCTGGTGATGCGGGTGTGTCCTGGAGAACCTAGTCGCCGAAGCTGATTCCCAGCGCCCGGGCGGTGCACATGACGTCGCCGTCCACGGGCACCGTCTTGAGCCGGGCCACGGCCTCCTCGAGCGGCACGGAGAGCACGTGCGGAGGGTCCAGCGCCACCATGCACCCCCAGTCGCCCTTCTCCACCAGCTCCATGGCGGCGGCCCCGAAGCGCAGCGCGAGGATGCGGTCGTACGCCACCGGCTGGCCTCCGCGCTGGAGGTGGCCGAGCACCAGGGAGCGCGTCTCCCTTCCGGTGCGCTCCTGGATCTGGGCCGCCAGCTGCTCGGCGATCCCCCCGTAGCGCCCTTCCTCCTTGAACACGGCATCCCCGCCGGCGGGCCTGGCGCCCTCGGCGGCCACCACGATGGCGAACTCCCGTCCCGCCATGTAGCGCGCCTCGACCTTGTCGCAGACCTTACCCATGTCGTACGGGATCTCGGGGATGAGGATGACGTCGGCGGTGCCCGACAGGCCCGCGAAGAGCGCGATCCACCCCACGTGGCGCCCCATGAGCTCTACCACCATCACGCGGCGATGCGACTCCGCCGTGCTGTGGAGCTTGTCGATGGCGTCGCTCGCCGTCTGCACGGCGGTGTGGAAGCCGAACGACACCTGGGTCGCCGCCAGGTCGTTGTCGATGGTCTTGGGGACGCCGATGACCCTGAGCCCCTTCTTCGCCAGCACGGAGGCGATGGCCAGGGAGCCGTCGCCCCCGATGGCGACGAGGCCGTCGAAGCCGCGGGCCTCCATCCGCTCCAGGATCTCGTCGGAACGGTCGATGGTCTGCACGGATCCGTCGGGCTGCTCCACGGGCCACTCCAGAGGATTGCCCCGATTCGTGGTGCCCAGGATGGTGCCGCCGAGGTGGGTGATGCCCCGCACGTTCTGACGGGTGAGGCGCGTGACGCCGGCCTCGCCATCGCTCCACAGCCCCTCGTACCCGCGGCGGATGCCCCACGCCTCCCAGCCGCGGTTCTCTGCGGAAAGCACGATGGCACGGATCACGGCGTTGAGCCCGGGGGCGTCGCCGCCCCCGGTGTTGATGGCGATGCGCTTCATGATCTCCGGCGGCCTGTGGGATCGGGTCGGGACGGACCCAAGCTGGCCCGCCGCGGGGAGGGCGGGACAGTTCGACGGTGATCTCGCCTGCGCCTCGCCCGCGCTTCCCGGTCCGGTAGGTGATCACGGCCCGACGAGCAGTGGCATGGACCACGCGTTGGTTGCGCCTAACGTCAGGTTCCACTGGCACGCCGATGTATCGCTCCAGGTGCTCGGCCAGCGAGCGATGGACGGCCTGCAGCGCGGCGCCTA